>JBKJOA010000042.1:0-12053 GCA_046593365.1 Limisphaerales bacterium | reverse complement strand
AGCTACAATGTGAATGGTCTGGGACAAATCGCCGCACTCGCGACACTTTCCGATCTCGGCTACTACCGCGCCAATTTCAAACGCATTAAATCGACGCGTGACCAGTTGCGCCGGGAGTTAACTGGATTGGGCTTCACGGTTCTGCCGAGCCAATCTAATTTTATTTTCTCGCGTCCGCCAAAATTTCCCGCGCAAAGCTGGTTGGAGAAGTTGCGCTCGCAAAAAGTTTTGGTGCGTTGGTTTGGCTATCCTGAAACGAAAGATTTTCTGCGCATCACCATTGGCACGGACAAGGAAGCGGACGCATTGCTCAAAGCAGCGAGAAAGATTTTGGGGTAGCCCCTGCGTCTCGCGGGTGCGAAATCGAAACTTCTCGATATAGTAATGAACTCGGCACTTTAGTAATTCGCACCGCGAGACGCAGGTGCTACCCGGCATTTAAAAATTCCGGTTCCATTTTCCTTTTCTCACTGGTTCGTTTCCTATAATTAGTTGCAGTGTATTTAGAATATTACGGCCTGAACGAGCCGCCATTCAACATCACGCCGAACCCGAAGTTTCTTTTTTATAGCGCCAAGCACCGCGAAGCTTTCAACCATTTGCTCTACGGCATTCGTGAGCGAAAAGGCTTCGTGCAATTAACCGGAGAAGTTGGCGCGGGAAAAACGACGCTTTGCCGCGCCTTGCTCGACCAACTCGGCGGCAATTTTTCCACGGCCTTGATCATCAATCCAGCGCTCGATCCTGACCAGTTGATCAAAGCCATCGCCATGGAATTTGGCCTCAACGCGAAAGGGCTTGATCGACTCGAAACCATTGCCGAGATCAATCATTTCCTCCTGCAACAAATGGCGCAGGGTAGGGAATCAGTTCTCATCATCGACGAAGCACAGGATTTGACGAACGATCTCCTCGAACAAGTTCGCTTGCTTTCGAATCTTGAAACGGACGACCGCAAACTTCTTCAAATCGTTTTAATGGGCCAGCCGGAACTGCGCGAGCGCTTGAACCATCACGGCCTTCGACAACTTCGCCAGCGCATCACCGTTCGATACCATCTTCACGCTCTGAAATACACCGAAGTTGGTCAATATGTTCAGCATCGACTTCACATTTCGGGAGGAAAAGGCCCACCTTATTTCAGCGCGCCTGCTCTGTGGCGGATTCATCGCTACAGCCACGGTGTTCCGCGCTTGATCAATGCATTGTGCGATAAATGTCTCCTCGCCGGATTCGTTCACGCGCGTGATCGCATCGATTTTTGGACGGTGGGACGTGCCATTCAGGAACTCGAAGGGAACATCAACGCATGAGTTTAATCAACGACGCGCTGCGACGCGCCAAACAAACCGGCGAAAAACCGATCCAGAAATCTTCTGAAGGTACGCCGATGGAGCCGGTTCAGTCACCTCAAAACAGCCCCTCGCAATTGACCTCGGCCAGATTCATTATTGTGCTTGCGATTGTTTTAATGGCTGGCGTTTTTTTCTTCTGGAAAAGCACAAAAAATAAAGTCTCAACGAACATTGATTCAGGCGAACCGGCTAAAATGTTTTCAACACCGGCGAACTCGATTACTCCCGTCCCTGCACCTGTCGTTACTTCGCTGGTTGAGCCGCCAAAAAAGTCCACAAATGAATGGGCGAATTCGGTCGCGACGGAGCGGACAGACAATATTTCTGAAGCCATCACCGCAGTCGCCGCGCCCGCTTCACCCAGCCCGCCGCAACTCAAGCTTCAGGGGATTTTCTATCGCTTGAATAATTCAACAGCCCTGGTCAATGGCAAAACTGTCGGAGTGGGCCAAATGATTTCAGGTGTGCGTGTCCTGAAAATTGACCGCCAATCCATCACCCTGGAATGGAACGGCCAGACCAACGTGTTGACGATGGAGTAGAAATTTGCCGTAACCTTTTTGCTCATGGGCAACATCAAAACTAAACTGGCCAGTTCGCCGATGCTCGTGCGGGTCGGGCCGTTTTTTATTTTTCTCGTATTGACCTCGCTGCCGAGCGTTTTGAGCGAAGCGTCCCGCTACTGGCTATACCTGACGAAAACCATTGTTGGCGTGGGAATGCTCTGGATGGTCTGGCCTTACATTAGCGAAATGCGATGGAAGATCAGCGCTGAGGCAGTAATCGTTGGCGTTGTCGTTTTCGGATTATGGGTTGGACTGGATGGCTTATATCCAAAATTTGGAGAATCTGATCCAGGCTGGAACCCGCATGAGCAATTTGGAGTCCGCACAGCGCTGGCGTGGTTTTTTATTTTTGTCCGAATCATCTGCGTCACGCTGATTGTTCCGCCGCTCGAAGAAGTTTTTTATCGCTCCTTTGTTTATCGCTTCATCATCCGGCCTGATTTTCAGTCTGTCCCCATCGGAGAATTTCGTTGGAGCGCATTTCTCATCACCTCGATTGCTTTCGGCATGGTTCACCCGCAACAGTGGCTCGCGGGAATCCTCTGCGGTTTCGCCTATCAAGGTTTAGTCTGTTGGAAAAAGCGTCTCGGTGATGCGATGACCGCGCATGCCATCACGAATCTTCTGCTTGGCCTGTGGGTCATTTGGAAAAACGCCTGGAATTTTTGGTGACCAACAAACCCGCATATTTCATGCTCCTTCAGACGGAGCGCCGTTTTGCAACCGGCTTTACGCGTCATTCGATCCAAAGCCGGTTGCAAACCGGCGCTCCACTCTCTCGGCTTTTCGTGCGGACTATGAAATAGGCGGGCCAGGGGCACCGCGCCATTTTCGAACCTGGCGGTAACTGCTTCAAATTCGAAAAAGCCTTTTCGCGTTTTCGAACAGGAGTTTGCGCTCTATTTTTTTGCTCGGCGCAAGCCGCCTAATGGCCGCAATGGTGTGGGCGCCCTGACAACCCGGGCCACGACCAATCGTGTCAACGCAGTCGCTGCCATAAAGCAATTTGTTTTGGTGCCGTTCCAAAAAACCGTGGGTATGCTCCTCGTCGCGAATCAGAGAGTTCAGGCCCGAGCCTGCTGACAAATCGCCGAACATGTTCGGATAATCACTCAGCAAACGGTCGGTCAAACCGCCTCGCGTCACCTTGGTTTTTGGATACAAAAGTTTTTGGTCGTTGTGATCTTTGTCGATGTTGGCCCACCAGGTTTGCGCGTGCCCAATGAAATTAACCTTGGGAAATTTTTCGAGCATGGTGTGGAAACGCTCGAAGTGCAGATTGTACATCTCATGCTGAAAATGCAGCAGAACCGGCACCTTATATTCCTGCGCCAACTCAGCAACCCTGTGGCTGGGCTTGGAATCGCAATCTACTCCGAATTTTTGTTCGGCAATAATCACCGCGCCGAGCTTTAGATATTTTTCCAATTCCTGGCGCGCTTCCGGCAGATCGGTTATCTCATTTGCGCCAAAGACAAATTCGCCCGGAAATTGTTTTGCGATGGAGAGAACGCTTTCATTCCCAAGGCATTTTGCCGCCAATCCATTTGATTTGCCGTCGTGTGTGGAAGGCAGATCGAGCGGGCGTCCTGAGGGCAACAGAATCGAAGTCGTTATTCCCATCGCGCGTTGGTGCGCCAGCAATTGTTCGTCGGTACGACCGCCATAATTCGTGTGCTGATGTATATCAATGATTGGTTCGGGCTTCGCAGGGTTAGACACGTCAGCACCCCAAAGCGGAAAGGCACGGCCCGCGAGAAGGAGACTCGTGCCAGCAAGAAATTCGCGCCGGGAAAATGATTGAGAAGTTGTCATGAAATAAAAATGGTTCGGGCTGACTTTCGCGAAGGTAAACGTCGAACACAAACGAAAAGTTAAAGCTATTCGCTCCTTCGCATTAAACGATCGCGACGGACATTTTCCGGGGCGGGTTCCTGATCTGGTTTGAAATCGATTGGTGGCTTAAACGTTGCGCTTATCTTACTTGTCAACTCGCCGTCGCGGATGATGGCATCATCCACTTTGTAAATTTCGCCCGTTCGTTTTCCAACGCGGTTGGTTGTGTAAGGATCAGCGAAGTGGCGGAAGAAACTTTCCATTTCATTTTGCGTAAACGGGCGCGCGCCGCGCCGACCGAACACCACTGTTTGATTGCCGGTCTCGTCGGCGACACGGTCGCGGTCGAGGCCGCGGGAAACGGCAACGGCATCTCCATGCGTCTTGTAGGTGGCAATAAGTTTCGGGTTCGGACGCGGACTGAATCCCATGTGGCCAGGCACGTTCTCCGGCGAAATCATTTGCACGATGCGCAATCCGTTGCGCCCATCAGCTACGAGAGCGAACATCGAGGCATTCACCGAACCGATTTGTACAGCGCGAGTGTCGCTAAGTGCGCCGTCGGCGTTGAACATTTCGACGAGTTTTGGTTTCTCAGGATTCTCAATGTCAATGATGGCTAAACCATCCGACCCATTGGCGACGTAGGCGTAGGTGCGGGCGAGATAAAAGCGTTGTGCGTTGATCAAAGGGACAAATGCGCCGGGGATGAGACGAGGCTTCGTTGGCTCAGTGATGTCAATGACTTTCAATCCGTCGTCATCCGTGACGAAGGCGTAACGAAATTGCACGGAGATGGCGCGCGGGTTTCTGAGGCCGTCGATTAACTCCCCCATCAGCTGCGGAGCAATCAACTCCTTGTTACTCAAGCCTAGCACGAAGAATCCATTTTTTCCGACAACGTAGAGATTTGTTCCTGCCATGTAGGAATGCATTGCGCCGGTAAGTTTGCCATCCGGGTTAAAGCGAATAATTTTTTCCTTATCGAGAAAATTGTTCGCAGGATCACCATCCACAAGCGTCCCAACCGACACCATGACCATTCCTTCCTCGCGATCAGTCACGAAAGCCCAGGCGTAAATCAAACTAATGGGTTGCTCCTCGTTTTCCGGCAGACGCGCCCGCAGCGGATCAATTCCCAATGTGCTTGGCAACGTCACAGAGGTGGCGTATTTGGTGCGAACGTAAGCCCGCTGACCCAGTGGAGAAACCGGCGCGCTCACGATGCGTTCGGAAAACCCTTTTTGATCAATGTTCGCCACGTCGAACACTTCAAAACCGTCCGCACCATTGGCGGTGTAGAGATACTCGCCGCGTAAAGTGAGGTCCAAAATTTCTTTGGCGTGATGGTGATGAGCTTCCTTGAGTTCCTGTTTTGCTTCGAGATGTTTTTGGAAGTTATCGGGATACGCGAGCTTGTGCAAATGACTGCCAATGGCGGCCTGCGGTTCTTCCTGTTCCGTCCAGACGACGCCAGAGAATCCCTCTTTGCCTTCGCCGACATAGGCGTATCGCCCAAAGAAATTTACAGTTCCATTTCCATAACCGAGCAGTTGCGTCATGATCGCATTGTTGTCGTTCTCCTTTGAGATGTGGCAATCAGTGCAGTTTTTGGTTGTTCCGGCACCGCTCGTGGTGTGCGGAAAATGCGGATTAAACGCCTGCCCGCTGTAACCCTCCGCAGAAACGGTTTGTTGCTGAGAATAAATCCATTCTCGATTCCCGTTTTGCGAGCCGACCACGACCGCGCTGGAGGAACGGAGGACCGCAAGGCGATTATTTTTCACCGTGCTGTCGATGCCAAGCATGAACACGTCATCGCGTACCACTTGTGGATTGTAGGAGGTGTAGTTGCGAGAGGTGGTGCCTTCAAATTTATTGAGCGGGACGCGCTGGTTGGCTTTCATCGGAAGATGACAACCAAAGCAACTCGTCGCCCAGGAGGTGTGGCAAACCTGGCAGGAAACGGAAGAGTTGTCGTGCGCCAAATCCGATTTGCGTTCACAGGTGTTGCCCCACGTTTTCCCATCGCGCTGGACGGTTTTCGCGTAGCGTGACTTGGCATTGTAGATCGAGGAAGTGGGGTCAATCGTGTCGCGCGTTTGGGGAATTTCCCATTCCATCTCCTGGCTCATCATGGAGTGTTGGACAAGCTTGCGGCCTCGCCATTCGAAACGCGGACCCCACGGCGTTGAGCCTTGAGCTAAATCGATTTTGCCGCCGTTGCCGCTCGTAACCAGCGTTGGGCGATGATCAATGGTGCCGTGGCAATCAATACATTCGATCGTCGTCGCCGCGCGCGGTTCGCCGTAGAGTTTTCCACTTCCATGCACGTCGGTTTCAAAATGGCAATCAACGCACTGCATGCCCCGCGCCAGATGAACATCTTTCAAATGAACTGCCTTGGAAAATTTGTGGGCGTCGTCGTGCGGAATGGTTTTGTCATCCAGGTCGAGGAGATTTCCTTTGCGATCTTTCTTGAACACTGCTCGAAAAATCCAGCCATGCCCGTGATAGTCGGCGAATTGCGTGTGCTCCAACTTGGGATTTAACTCCGCGACTTTCTCCAGAAAATCCAAATCGCCCCAAAGACCGCGAGCGGCGGCGGCTTCAGGATTTTTTCGCAGAGAGGCCAGCAGTTCGGCATCAGTCGGGTTCTTTTGCTTCTTGGGATACATGAATTCGCCGTCGCTCTCCTGATCCCACCAGGTGTAGCCAAGATACGGATTCACAAACAAATTTCCCTGATGCATGTGACAGCTCATACATTGGCTGCTCGGAATCGAGCGGGTGAACTCGTGCTTGATCGGATGGCCTCGTTCCTTTTTTGAAATCATCGGGTCGCTATTGAAGCTCAAACCCTGGTGACCATATTTGCTATACCAACCGGAATTTGCGGGAGAACGGTCGTTCGCGTAAACCACATGGCAAGCCGTGCAACCGCTGGAACGATAATCACCCGGATGATCATTGGAACCCATGAAGCCCAGGAGCGGATCGTGCAACCGTGTTTTTTGCAGGCCCAGGAAAACGGGGTCGATACGATTCAGCGTGCCAAGTCCGCGTTCAGATAAACGACGTGCCGGTTTGCCCGGTGGTTCGAATGCGTTTGGGATCCCGAGTTGCGACTGCTTTTCGCCCCCGCGCTCGAAGATGCGTAAAATATTTCCGGGCTGACTGATGTTGTAACGGGGCAGGGGATCGATGAACGGCAGCACACCATTGGTGCGAGTTTCTTCCGCGCCCGGCACATAAGAATTTTTCAGCCGTAACGGTTCGCCATGCAAACCATAGGCCTGACCGTAGCGATAATTTTTGTGCGGCACACTTCCGTTGTTGTAGAGCGCCGCACCCCAAAGCATGGCTCCATGATTCATCATGCTGTTCTGCACATGATCGATCGATTCCTTATGGCATGATCCGCACGACTCTTTTGCGACGCGCAAATCGCCGGGGTTTACAAAGCGAATAAATTCCGCCGACTCATGATTAAGGAGCGTGGTCGAGTCGTTTGGGTTCGCTGAACTTTCCCAGAAAACGGGATTCTCTGGCAGGATGTGAGCTTTGCGTTGCGTGAGGCCGGGCGTCGGATTCCCGCCGTGACAATCCGTGCAACCCAGGACGACGTTGGGCGAATTATGCATGTCCTTTGCGCCTGCGTGACACTCAATGCAACCGCGACTTTTTACGAAAGAGTCTTCGTGAGTTTGATCCACCCAATTGCGAGGTTTGGACGAGCCGGTTTTCGGCAAATCGCGTGGAACAGAAATAGGCGGACCAAAGGCGGAATTTTCTGCAAAAGCTGTCGCGCAAAAAAATACGATGGAGAAAAGCAGGAGAAGCAACGGAGAGTGGCTTTGTCGCGGGCCAGTCGCAGCGAGCGGGAGTTCGGGTGTCCTCTGCGAATCCAAGCCCTGCGGCTGACGCTTCGCCCACCGCCGCGTTCCAATCTCTGAGCTGAAAAATAAATTTTGCATCCGCTCTAGTAAGTAAGTGTCACGGCGATGAGTCCGCTGTAAAGAAAATCATCCGCTTGCCCGCGACGACTCGACGAGTTGTAGCCCGGCACGGGATGAGTGCTGTTCCGATAAATGTCCCGGAAACCGCGGCCAGGAATCAACGTGCCGAATCCAGCGGAAATAATAATGTTATCCGTGAGCAGCGGGCGATACTGAAAACCAATGCTTAAATCCAAACCAATTTCTGGATCAATCTTGTCGGTGAGCAGCGCAGTCTTAATCGGGTCCGTTTCCGCGAGGCGAATGTAATTCACATTGATGAAACTGCGCAGTTTCGGGGTGACTTCGATTTCCGCTCCGAGTCCGTAAAGAAAGACGCCCGGATTGACGAAGTTTGCCTGGCCTTCAATTTTGCTGGTGCGCAAATTCGGAACCAAACTGCTGCGCGTTTTTAAACCAACCGAACTGCCCGCTAGATTAAATCCTTGCCTCACGTAATAACTGAACGGTCCGCCGGTGAAATTCGGATTATCCAAAATTGTGTCAAAACCATTAGCCTGTCCGTCCTCGGCTTTGCCGTCTCCAGACGCATAAAAAAACGATGCTTTGTAGCGAACCCAATCGCGATCAAAAGAAAACTCCAGCGCGCCCATTTGCGCGTCAATGTCCACCGGTCGCCCGGCCAGCCCGTTGAAATCATCATGGCCGAAGACTTGATAGAACGCGTGATTCACATTCAATTTCCCAATGTGCCCATCACCGGCCCAGCCTAAATAATAAGCGTTTACGTCATGCGAACGCATCGTGCCGAACGGCGCCGGTCGAACGAGGTTTCCATTCTTGTCATAATGCGTTCGGCCTTCGTCGAGGTTGGCGTGAAAGCTGAGTTGCGCCGTGTAACCTTTGGTCAAAAAGTCCTGCCGATAAATATTGGCAATCAACACGCGCTGGTCGCGTTGATCAAACGTGTTCAACTCCGAATTGCTTTCCTTCTCGCGCAGGTCGAGCGCCATGAAATTGTATTGATAACGGTTGTTATCGATGTTGCCAAAAATCCGCCCGCCGAAGTTGATGTCATTGAAAATGAATCCGCGAAAGTCGCTGTTGAAAACCTGATTACCGCCGCGTAGCGCAAAAAAATCGTAGTTGTCAGACAAATCGTTCAGATGTAATTCCACGAATCCTTCCTGCAACGCCCACCAGGAACGTTGGCGGGTTTCGCCATTCGCCGGGTTTGGGCTGATCACGCCGGTCTCCTGCGTATCGACGTAATTCACATTGAACACCGGACGCAATCGCACTGCCCAATGCACCGGTTGGAAAACGGTTTCGCCCTGGGACAATTCAATGGCGAGTGAAAGGTTATTCTGCACGAGCAAGGATTCGCTTTGCCCGAAAAATTCCACGCTGCCTGGGCGCGCCGAACTTACGCCGCTGGGTGTCGGCAAACGGCGCGCTTCAAAAACGGTTTCTGATTCTGCGGTAAGATTGAGAAAAATATCCTGGCCAATGATCGGCAGATCGCCTTTCAACAGACTTTGCCCGTACGGATGCCACAGCGCAGGCGGCGATTCGTAAGGCATCTCGGTATTGCCGCTGGTATAACGCCGCCACGGAGTAAATCCAATCCGCCAGCGATCGGTGACCGATTCCGCGTTCGCCGGATAATTGGGTGCGGCGTAGTTCAAGGGATAATCGCGATTGTGAAATTTATGCGCCGGCTTTTGGTTGAGGCGTGTTTCTGCGCGAGGCAGGCGTAAATTTTCAGGAAGCGGTTCGAGTCGGTGAGAGTTCGTCGAACCTTTCTCCACTTGAATTATTTCTCTGCTCTGCAAAGTCCGTGGTGCCAAAATTTTTTCACGACTGCGTCTCGGCAAAACTCCGTAATTGGTCTGGAAAAATGTCGTAGGTGCCAGAGGTGTTTTCTGCATCGCGCCCGGGTCTGGATTGAAAAGGTAATTGGTCGCCGTGTTAATGCGATTGGTTTGTCGCGATTCGAATATAAACTCCTCCTTCGCCTTGAGTTTGGACGGCACCACCCCTGAATCGGGATTAAAGTTGTCGGGCGCTGAAGGCGGCTCGCCCCGAAAAACTTTTTGATTCGGCTTTGGAAGGTCGGCAACGGTTGGAATTATTTTGTCAGCATTTCTTTCTGGCTCGGCGAGAATCAGCTCGCTTGATAAGCCAACGAGTGCGATTACAAGAATCAGCCGCCAACCAGTTCGTCCGAAATTGAGAGCGCGGGAGGGCATCAGGTTAATAGCGCGACCGAGGAATCCGTTCGCGTGTTTTTTTTCGACTTTGGCTCACAGCTTTTTTTTGTAATAATGAAACTAACAAAACGAATTTGTGATTTCCAGAGTGGAAAAATTTATTACTCAACTCATCACCGCCAGCCTGCTGCTGTGCGTTCAGCGTTCCGCAGCGCAGATGTCGGTTGCTGACGTGGAACAAGTCATTGCACAAGCAAGGGCGCGTGCCGGCGAGATTTCTTCTAACAGCGTGATTGCAGTCGTTGATCGCGAAGGTTTTGTCCTGGGTGTTTGGGCGGTAACGGCGAATTCTTTGACATTTGATTTGGATGTGGAGGACGCGATTGCCAAAGCAGGCACGGCTGGTTTTCTCAGCAGCGACCAACATGCCTTTACGTCGCGCACGGCTGGATTTATTGTGCAACAAAATTTTCCGCCAGGCGTGAAAAACAAACCGACTGGCCCGCTCGTCGGTGTGAATTTTTCCAATCTTTCATTTTCGGACGTGAACCGGTTCAAAAATCCGAGCACTTATTCGACGAATGTTTATGGCGGTGGCGGCACCAATGGCGGGATGATTGGGCCGGTGGCGGCATTGAGTGGGCTGGCTGGTTCGCCCGGTGGAGTTCCGCTTTTTAAAAATGGAAAATTGATCGGTGGGGTGGGTGTTGCGGGAAATTCACGACGCGTTCGCACCGGCATTCCCGCGCTGGACGACATTCAACTGATTCAGCGGCGCGATGTGGACGAAGATGTCGCCCTCGCCGGGCAGACTGGCTTTAGGCCCGCCGAAAAGATTTTTGGCTCCCACGTTTTCATCGACGGCATTCGTATACCTTACGTTAAGAGTGGCGCCAAAATAAGAAATATTTTCTCACTCACAACCAACGGCAATGTTGTCGCAGATTTTCCGCTGATGGACTCGCCCCTTGTCAGTTATCCAACCACCGATCTTGGCGGAATCATCGGCGAAGTCCGCGCGCCCATCACCAGCGATCCCATTGGCGGCGACATCAATGGCGCGGCGCGATTGACGGCTGGCGAAGTGACTTCGATTCTCACGCTGGCGGCGCAACGGGCGAACATCACGCGCGCCGGAATCCGTTTACCACGCGGCCAGCGCGCGCAGGTTTTTATCTCGGTGGTGAACAACCCAAACGCCGACGGCATTGCGCCGACTGTGCTCGGAACTTTCCGCACGCCGGACGCGACGATTTTCAGTTGGGACGTTTCCGTGCAGAAAGCGCGCACGGCTCTTTATTTTTCTGAACCGAGCCGAAATTTGTTTTCAATTCCTGACCTTGCGATGTCCACGCGCACCGTTGGTTTTCTGGCGCAGGCTCATTATCCACCGGGCATCAAGAATACCGCACCAGGACCCTTTCTTGGTTTGCAGGAATTTTTTTCCGCGTTTCCGCCGAGCGCTTTTCCTCCCGTTCCGCTGACCAATATTCTCAATGGCGTCACCGTCACGAACGCGCCCGCCATCGATCCCAATCTTCCCAATGGCATCACGATTTTCCCCGGTGGATTCCCGCTCTATCGCAACGGTGTTCTGATTGGCGCAATCGGCGTGAGCGGCGATGGCATCGATCAGGACGACATCATCGCGGCATCTGGCACGGTGAATTTTCTACCGCCGGGGAATATCCGCGCCGACCAATTCCGTTTTCGCGGCGCGCGTTTGCCTTATGCGAAGTTCCCCCGCAATCCCTCATTGTAACCGCAGTGTCGCCCAGCTATCGGTGGACTTGCTTTGCGTTGGGAGAATTTGTGGAATACGGCCAAACCCTGTCGCCTTCATTCATGCGATGGTGCATTTATATTTGACTCCGCGCTTCAACTCCGCCCACTCAATTCCATTCCACCCAGCGCAATGGTATTTTTGTGACGTCAGGAAGCTCGCGCCTCGCAACCCTGGGTGAGTGATGGCGTCTCGTTCAGTTCTTGGAAAAGGCTTGGTTTTGATGCTCTTTGTAGGCCGAATCCCGCTCGCAATGGATTTTCAACTGTGCGACGCTCCGGGTTATGTCCGCCGGACAACTTTGGCTTTTTCCGCCGCCCACACCGCTCGTCGAACGGTTC
>JBKJOA010000191.1:0-3023 GCA_046593365.1 Limisphaerales bacterium | reverse complement strand
GATCTTCACGCCAGCACCGACCGCATCTGGGACATTCTTTTGACGAAACGAATTGCTGAATTGCATCTCGAACCGATCTTCGGCCTGGGCACGGACGATTCGCATGAATACCAGGTCATCAGCGCCAAGAGTAATAATCCCGGTCGCGGCTGGATCATGGTCAAAGCAAAAGAGCTGTCCGCGAGATCGTTGATCGAAGCAATGGAAGCCGGGGATTTTTACGCATCGAGCGGTGTCCAATTGAAAAACATTCAGCGCGGCCCAAAAGTTTATTCGCTGGAAATTGAGCCTGAAAAAGGAGTCACCTACACCACGCAATTCATCGGCACACGAAAAGGCTTTGATCCAAAAAGTGAACCCCTCAAGACTGAAAGCGGCGCGGCCTTGAGGGTCACGCATCGCTATAGCAAAGACATCGGCGTGGTGCTCGCGGAAGTGAAAGGCACTTCAGCCAGCTATTCGTTAAAAGGAGATGAAATATACGTACGCGCGAGAATCCTTTCTTCAAAACCGAAAGTCAGCGCCATCAAAAACGAAGTGGAACGCGCTTGGACGCAACCGCTCGTGCCCTAAATGCAACTTATGAAAACTTCGTGGTTTCTGACCGTGGCAAATCTTTCATGGAACAAGTGTTTCGCCAAATCTCTTTATGGAGTCCAGGTTTTAGCATCAGTTTCAAAAAAGAAAATTCGTAACCGAAACCATTTTTTGTTAACTAGTGATTCGCAATCCACCGCACGTTACTCCTGAATCCAGCAAAGCCCGTTTCCCTCTATTTCTATCGATTACGTTTTGATGCTTGAACTCAATCTCTAATTTCCCTACTGCTAACCCATGCCAGAAGCCATAACCGACCCCGTCGCCGTTGGGGAACCCGTTACCGCCTTCACCACCCCTCGCCTGATGTCGGTCGATGCCCTGCGCGGTTTCGATATGTTTTGGATCATTGGTGCTGGCGAGTTGGTGAATGCCTTTAACCGTCTGAGCCACGGAGGAAAGACCGAAGCATCAACAGGTTTTTCCATCACCGGTTTTCTTGCGGAACAACTGGAACATGTGGACTGGGCGGGATTTCGTTTTTACGACATGATTTTTCCGCTTTTCGTTTTTATCATGGGCGTCTCGCTGGTCTTTTCCTTAACGAAACAGATCAAAACAGGTGGGCGCAAAGACGCGCTCAAACGGTTGACGCGCCGATTTGTTCTACTGTTCGCGGTGGCGTTGCTTTATTCGGGTGGGTTTACCAATCCGTGGCCCGACATGCGTTTGCTGGGTGTGCTGAATCGAATTGCACTTTGTTACTTTTTTGGCGGGCTGATCTTTATCTATTTCAAACCGAAGGCGATGGCGGGCATCGCCGTCATGCTCCTCGCTGGCTATTGGGCTTTGATGAATTTTGTCCCGATCCGTGATATTCAATTGGAGAGCAGTAACCTTGCAAAGCTGGCCCAGGAGAGCGGTGATGCCAAAATGGCGACGCTGTTCAAAGAAGACAGGAATTTTTCAACCGCCACGAACAGTCCAGAGTGGACCTGGGCGAAGAGTGCCTTCGCGAACACGACCAAGATGACCACCGGAAAATTTGAACCGGGTCTCAACGTAGCAAATCATTTTGATTTCAAATATTTACCGGGGAAGAAATGGGATACTTATTATGACCCGGAAGGCTGGCTGAGTACCATTCCCGCCATCGCCACTTGTCTCTTGGGCGTGTTTGCGGGATTGCTCCTGCGCAGCGGTTCGTACTGCGACAAATGGAAATTGATTTACCTGTTTTCTTTCGGAGCGGCGGCGGTGCTTTTAGGCTTTCTCTGGGGAACGCAATTTCCGGTGATCAAAAAAATCTGGAGTTCGTCGTTCGTGCTGGTGGCAGGCGGCTACAGCGCGATGCTGCTGGGTGTTTTTTATTGGATGGTTGATGTAAAAAAATGGCAGGGCTGGTGCCAACCTTTTGTTTGGATGGGGATGAATTCGATTACGATTTACCTTGCGAGCAATGTTATCGGTGGATTCCGCAGACTGGCGCAGCGTTTTGTGGGCGGTGATGTTAGAGCGTTCTTCGAAAACCACATCGCCATCGGGAGTGGCGATCTTGTGGTCGCAATAGTTGGACTGCTGCTGGCTTTCTGTTTGGTGCGGTTCCTGTATCACCGAAAGATCTTCCTTAGAGTGTAATGGCCTTGACGTGACTTCACTTTTTCGCCAGTTGAAGCGGAAGCTGATACGGCACCTCTGGTGTCTTGGGCACAAAGATATTTCCTGTCACCGTCGTATCGTTAGTCTCTATCAATCAGAGTTCAAATGAAATACTCTCCAACGTTTATTCCATGTTCCGTCGTCAAGCCTGAACTCGATCCAAAGAACATTACATCGGATCGAAGTTTTCTTTCCGTATTGATTTACAACAACCCAACCTCCATCTCCACGTTCATAGCTTGCGAAATGATCAATCGCAGGTGGTTTACCTTTATGTTCGTAGAGCAACAATGAAATTTCCCCACCTTTGCAAAACAAAAAAGCATCACCTTCAGAGCCTAGGCAATCGTAATTAAATTTTCCATATGGCTCAGTTGGAAATAACAATAAAATTCCGATCCCCAGGATTGCCATAAGGAAGATCAACCATCCTAAAAACTGTTTGCGGTTCCACATGATACTTCAGTGAAGAGATACTTACAATGACCTTACTGTCAATGGTGTTGCAGTAACCAGTCCACACACGAACACAATTTCTTTAGACTCGAAGACTTTTTATCGGCTTCGAAACTAAATGCGAAGGATTCTGTAGATAGCCAGGGCGTAAGCTCAGCTTTTTATTTTAATTTAACTCGAGGCGTCTATTGCGCATTGTCGCTCCGCGTCGCGCGTGTTAATCAATCGAGCATGAAGAAAAAGTTATTGCGCGGGATGATCTATGGGATCGTCGCAATAATCGTTCTCATCGTAGCCGCGATTTTTTCGGTGGACACCATCGCCAGGAAAGTTGTCGAAAGGAGGCTTCGCGCGGCCACGGGAATGGAGAC
>JBKJOA010000228.1:0-11925 GCA_046593365.1 Limisphaerales bacterium | reverse complement strand
GTTCGAAATTGATTTGGCGCAATCACGACTCGCTGGAAAACCGTTTCTCCGCCTGCGCCGGCTTGGCAAACTCGCTTGAACAGTCGAGTGCTTTCGGAAACAATCAGCAGCGCATTTTCGCCCGCGCGTTTTTCACTCCAACCACGAAGGCTTCGGCCTTTTCCTTCAGTCCTTTCCAATCCCTGTTTTGTAGAAATGCTTTGCGGACAAGGCTGCTTCCTGCCGAAATGGCGACGCAACCTGCTTGAATAAATTCACCGCAATTCTCAGCGGTCACGCCGCCGCTCGGCACCATTTTTAACTGAGGCAACGGGGCGCGTACCGATTTGATGTAACTCGCGCCCAAACCTTCGGCGGGAAATATTTTAATGAAATCGCTCCCGGCTTCCCAAGCCGTAAATGCTTCGGTGGGTGTATAAGCTCCACTGAAAATGGGTTTCTCCCGTTGCAGACAAGTCGCGATCACCTCCAGGCGGACAACGGGCGTGACGACGTATTCCGCGCCCGCTTCCATCGCGCGAATCGCAGTGGGGGAATCCAAAACGGTTCCGACCCCAAGCAAAACGTTGTCGCCAAATCGTTTGGCCGTCGCGCGAATCACCTCGATGGCATTCGGCGTGGTCATCGTGACTTCGATGGCGCTGACACCGCCTTCGATCAGCGCTGCGGCTGCATCCAATAGTTGATCGGAATTGTCGGCGCGAATAACGGCAATGACCCCCGGCTCCAGGAGGCGTGCCATGATTTCGCTTTTGTTCATAAAAAATATGTTGGAATGGCGCCGCGAAAATTACGAACGCAGAAAAAATTCGTAATACGGTTTGCCAGTAGCTTCGCGCAAAATCATTAACGCCAATTCGCGTGCGTGATAATCGCCCCACATCGACGATTCGCCACAAGGAATTTTACGTCCACGAGGAACGTAATCCCAGCCATTTGGGCGATGATAAACCGAGTGGAGCAACAACCCTTCGTGCTTCGAATCGGTCGAGAGATACGGCTCCGCAAAAAGATGTCTGGCGATGGTCAGACCGGCATTGCGATAACGATTTCCCAGCGCGTGACGTTTCGTTGCCTTCAAATAATTGCCAAAGCGAATCAAACCTTGCGCGGCGATTGCGGCGGCGGAGCTGTCCACTGGTTCGTGATCGTTAAAAGGGTTCGCCGGTCGTGCCAGATAATCACCCATCTCGCTCAAACCCGGCGCGCCGGTGTCCCAATACGGAATGCCATCGGTCGGCGTTTCCGCGAGCCAGAAATCGGAAACGGCAAAAGCGATTTCCTCAAAGCGCCGCACCACTTTCGCCTTGCTGCCGCTCGATAAAAATTCCTTTTCCTGGAGCGTCGAAAAAAATTCGAGTTGCTCCGCGTAGCCGCACAAGATCCAAGCCTGGCCGCGCGTCCATGTGGAGAAGGGCGAGTAACCTTGCTGCGTGCTGGCGCAGCGGAAACTCCCGTCGTTCAAATTAAAAATGGATTCGTGCGCGACGCGCCCGCGCAGGTCGTAAATATCGCGTCCTTTTCCCAAAAAAATATTGTAGCGCGCCGTCGTTTCCGCGTGCTGGAGCAATCGATTCAGCAGATTAATTTTCGCGTCCTGCTCACCCATCAGACGGTGGCCTAGTTGATGGCTCACCGCGAGAGCGCGCAGAGAACGAATCGTGTCGCTGAATAATGAATGCGGTCCATTGAAGGAATAAATGTAACCGAGTTCAGGAGTGAGTTGAGTCCAACGCGAGGCCTGCACCGCGCCGGATAATTTCAGCGCGAGTTCATAAAAACTCTGTTCCCATTCATTCGCGGCAATGCGGCCTTCGCGCATGAGTCGCAGCAGATTTCCGTAGGTGCCGACGTTGTTAAAACCATGATCGTGAACGCCGATATGGCTCACATGCGATGCCATTTCCTGGAGAGTCGCTTGGCGAGCCTGTTCTAAAAATGTGGTGTCGCCTGTGGCGTCGAACTGAAGAATAGAGGAACCAAATTGGAAACCTTGCGTCCACTCGGTCCAGCCGCGCGCCGTGTATTTTCCTTTGACCGTAAAGACGGGCGCGCCGGAACCGGGCGTTCTCCGCGACTCAAGACTTCTTATTTTCGTGGCGGAAAGCGCGAATAGTTTTTCAGTCGCGGGCAACAAATGTTGTGCGGTGAGTGAGGAATCAATTTTCAGCATAGAGTTATAATCGCGGCAGATGAAACCCGCCATCGACGGAAATCACCTGGCCGGTTGAGAATGGAAAATGGCCTTTTAAAATGGCATCCGTTGCCAAACCGACATCCTCCGGTTTGCCCCAGCGTTTTTGTGGGACGAGACCTTCGATGATCAACTTGTCGTATTTCTCTTTTACGCCAGCCGTCATGTCGGTTTCCATGATGCCGGGGCGAATTTCAAAAACCTGGATACCTTCGTTGGCCAGGCGTGTCGCCCAGAGTTTGGCCGTCATGGAAAGGCCCGCCTTGGAAAGGCAATATTCCGCACGGTTCACCGAAGCCGTGTGAGCGGAAATGGAAGTGATAAAAATCAATTTGTAACCGGCCTTTAACCGGGTCTGCCCGGGATTTTCCAACCAATATTTGGCTGCAAGTTGGGAAAGGAAAAACGGCCCTTTCAAATTTACTCCAAGAACTTCGTCATAACTTTCCTCGCCCATTTCGGTAATGTCCGCACGGATACGCGGAGCCATCCCCGCATTGTTCACCAACGCATCGAGCCGTTTGAATCGAGTCAAAACTTGTTCGAGAATGCGCGAACGATCCGCGCTGCTCCCCATGTTTCCCTGGACGATGGCGAATTGTTGCGCGGAATTTGCGGCGACACTTTTGCACAACGCAGCGGCTTCCTCAGCAGCGGTTTTATTTCCGTTATAATGAATGGCCACGTCAAATCCAGATTGAGCGCACGTTAAAGCAATGCCGCGGCCGAGACCGCGGCTTGCACCAGTGACCAGCACCAGAGGATTTCCATTCATGCCGCGACGCTAACAAAGAGGGGGGGATTTCGGGAAAAGAAATTTTAGTGATCGAAGAAAATTATCACACGCGGAGACGATGAGGACAAGGAGAGGGCGTGAGTGGAATTTAATCCGTTCAAAATTTATTTCACGGGTCGTTTAAGCAAGAACTCAATTTCTTTGCTCCATGCTTTCAGGGCGGCTTCTGTCGCCAGGCCAAAGGTGGATTTAACAATTTCTCCCCGTGTGTTGATCAGAAACAAATTTGGCTCCTTCTTTTTGTAGTTAAATTTTTTCAGAACACTCCCGTCCCAATCGAGCATCACCGGGTAGTCGAGTCCTTTTTTGAAATAACCCTGAATCTTGGCGCGAAGCGGTTTTGGCACAGTCGAAAGATCGGCTACCCCAAAAAAATCAAGTTCCGGACGAAACTGCTTGGCAAGCGGCGTAATCCAGCCAGCGATTCCTTCGGAACCTTTGCGATCCGACACGACGAGAATCAGCGGACGTTCGCGCGGAAATTTTATTTCGTGCGCTGCATCGTATTGATCTTGCAGCGTGAAACCCGCTACCACCTGCTTCTTTATCAGAACCGAATCTTCCGCGAGAATCGACTGATTCGACTGATGAAAAAGGAAGATCATGGTTAGCGCGAGCCATTGCGCCAAGCGGGTCGGAAGAAAAGTGAGCTTTGTTTTATTAAAAATCATGGCGTTCCGATCATTGCATTGGGCGAGTAGGCGCGGCCTTTCCACATGGCGGGTCGATTCGCGGCAGAACGAATCAGCGCAAACCATTGAATGCCGACGAGGCATGTAATTCCGAGAGGATGGAGCAATGCGCCAGCCCACGATTGTTTGAAACGTATTTTTGCCAGCAAACGCGGAGTCATCGCCAACAGTGCCGCAAGTAGCGCGACGATGTTCGTGCCGGAATTTGGGAATGCATCGGTGAACAGCAAAACAAAGGGAAACACTTGACCGCCGAGCAACAGAATTGTCGTTAGCAGAATGAGTTTGGGCGCGCCGAGTCCAGCGGTCGCGTTTTTCGCCAGGCCGCTCCAGACTTCATGATTTTCACGATACATCCGGCAAAGCGCGAGATCGGTGGCATCAAAAAGGTCTGTGGCTAAACCGGTTTTGCGAAAAACACGGGTCAGATCGAGGCCATCGTGGATGGATGTGGCAACGGCGGCGTGGCCTCCCGCGCGATGATAATCGGCCGCGCGCACGCTAAGAAGTTGGCCGCAAGCCGCGCCCAATGCGGGATCTTTCGTTTTGCGCATTCGCGCCATCGGCAGAAAACCGAGTAGCACGAAATGAATCAAAGGAATCAAGAGATGATCGGAAAAGGTTCCCAGTTCCTGGCGAGGCACCCCGCTGGCGAGACTCGCTCCGCTCGTTTGCAGAAAACCAGCAATGCGTTTCAGGGCGTCTGGGGCGAGTCGCACATCGGCATCCACGAAAATCAGAATAGGATTTTGCGCCATCTTCGCGAGGGTTTGGCAGGCGTGGGTTTTTCCACACCAACCGGGCGGGAGCGGTGGCGCTTGCGCGAGGCGAACCCGAAAATCATTTCTGGAAAACTCGGTAACGATTTCTGCGGTTCGGTCGGTTGAATGATCATCCAGCACCAGCACCTCGAACTCAGCACCTTGACTTGCCAGAATGGATCGAAGCGCCGGTGGCAAATTGTGTTCTTCGTTCCGCGCAGGAATCAGCACGGAAATTTTATCTGCGGCCGCATGTGCCGGCGCAAATGAAGTTCGCCGATAAGCCCGGAGATTGAACAGGAAGAGAACGCAAGGAATCGCCGCCAGAAATAAAGACATCCACGCGAGCGTTGACCAGATCATTTGGCGCCGTGCTCCAGTTTGAGTTTTTCGCCACGCATTGCTGCCTGGCAGCGACGCCAGCGATCGTAGAACCAGTTCACACCTCTGCTGCCGCGAAACAAAATTTGGAAACCAGATAGGTCTCTGCGTTGCGATTCCAAGGCGAGCGCGTCCTGCGTCTCAGCCAATTTCTTTTCCAAAAGAGCGGTCCAACTTACGCGAGTAAAATCGTGCAAAGTGGAATCATCAGCGCGGATGGTTGTTCCAAAGCGACAGAGAATTTCCGGCGATCGTTCCTCCCAAAAAGAAAAATCCAGCGCAAGCGGAATGAATTTTAATGCAGATTTGCGCGCAGCAAGATGCCCAAGGCCAGCCTGAAATTTGAGCGGACGTTCCCGCGAATCCACGAAACGACCTTGCGGCGTCAACCAAAGCAAAGACCGGGGCGAGGTTAAAATTTTCTCCGAAGTGCGAAGAAACCTGGCGGCTCCAAGATGCGAATGCTGGTCGATGCCAAACAAGCCGATGCGCCCGAGCATCTTATATTTCTCAAGTGCTTTCGCACTGATCGGGGCATAGGAATGGTGTTTTGGAAAAAATTGTTGGCTCAGGAAAAGACAAACGAGTGGGTCCCACCAGGACGAGTGGTTGAGATAAATTACGGACGTTTCTTCATGCAAATCCGGGGGTGTGCCAGAGCAGGAAAGGCGTAGCGCATGAAAGTGTTTCTTCAAATAGCGAGTCGAATACTTTGTGAACCACTTCAGCATCCATGCATTGACTTGAGGTAAATCAGGGTCGAGCGACGGATTGTTTCGCGAGCGCTTCGATACCGATTCTCCTAAAGTGATTTGGGCGGTTTCAGTGTGCATGAGCCGGGATCTCGGTTCGATTAAGGCGTCTGCCTGCTGGTATTGATGCAGTCGAGAATCCATCTTGGTCGAGCGAATCGGCGGCGATCCAACCAGACATGAGGACCATCGGCATTCCAGGGCCGGGATGGGCCGCGCCGCCCGCGAGGTAAAGTCCGCGAACATCCGGACTGCGATTGCCGGGTTTGAATGCGCCTAAAAATTTCCCATGACTGGCCAACCCATAAATCGCTCCGTTCAAAACGCGGTAACGATCATGAATATCTTGGGGCGTGAGCGTTTTTTCGGTGACGATGCGGCTTTCCAAATCTTTCATTCCGCCCGTTGTGGCGAGTTTGTCCAGAATGACGCGGCGGTATCTGGGCAACATTTGTTTCCAATCATGATGCGGCCGCAAATAGGGGGTGTGAACCAAAACGTAAAGGGCTTCGCCACCTTCTGGAGCAACTTCCTCTTCGGTTTGAGCCGGGGCGCAAACGTAGCACGTCGGATCAGGCGCAGGCTCGCCTCGCTTATAAATACTTTTGAACTCCGCATGCGGATCTTCGGAGAAAATAAAATTGTGGTGCAACAAATGTTCGTAGCGCCGATTCAGCCCCAGATAGAGAACCACTCCCGAGCAGGCTGGTTCGTAGGAGCGGCGGCGCTTAAATTTATGCGCCGCTGCACCACTCATTAATTCATGATGCGTGCGGACGGAATCGCAATTCGACACAACCGCTTGCAACGGAATAAATTTGCCAACGTCGGTTTCAACTCCGCTCACGGCTCCATCTACAGTGCGAATGCGCGCAATGTTTGTGTTCGTATGCACTTCGACACCGAGTTCGCCCGCGAGTTTGAGCAACGCATTTGGAATGGCCCGAGTCCCCCCGCGTGGATACCAGATGCCTTCCTCGGTTTGCATGTGCGCGATGCCACAAAGGACGGCGGGGGAAGCATCGGGTGATGAGCCGACGTATTGGGTGAAGTGATCCATCATTTGAGCCACGCGCGCATCGGGAATGTGCGAGCGAACCGTGGATCCAACGCTGCGACCCATCCGCATCGCGAGCACATCCGAGAGTGTGCTGGGCTGAACCGCCTTTGCATCCAGCATGTCGCGAAGGCCGCCGATGGAGCGCCAGAAGAAGTGTCGATTGGATATGTCGTGAAGTCGTTTTGATAAACCAAGAAAACGGCGGTAGCCCTCACTCGTTTTTTGATCGGGCGAGAATGAACGAAGGATATTTGACATCGCACCCACATCCGAAACCAAGTCCAACGTTGACCCGTCGGTGAAGAAAGAGCGCCATTGCGGGTCAAGCCGGAGCAGATCGAGGTAATCGTCCATGTTGCAATTCGCTTCCTCGAAAATTCGGCGGAGAACGGACGGCACGGTCAAAATTGTCGGGCCCATGTCGAATCGGAAACCACGATCGTTGAGTTGAGCCGCTTTGCCTCCCAGCCATGAATTGGCCTCAAACATAACGACGGAATAACCGCGCGCGGCCAGCGTGCAGGCTGCGGCCAATCCACCGAGTCCACCGCCCACGACTCCCACGCGATTTTCATTAAATTTGATCATAAATTTCTCCTTTCTCTGGTTTGAATGGCTCAAAACTTAACCGACAAATTTTTCTTTCTGGCCAATCGCATCAGGCTTATTAGCCCGGCAAATTTCTGCCGGAGCGAACCCCCGTGTGAAATTTTTAGAAAAGCCTTCAACAAATTTGCTTCGCCGGGCTGAGGTTGTTGTAAATGCGGACGCCATTTGCCGTGGCTGATGGCAATCACTTTCGGAACCGTCATTTCCAACAAACCTTCCGCGCCGCGAGTGACTCCGAACCCACTGCGCTTTCTTCCACCGAACGGAACGCGTGGATCTGCCGCCGGCGCGATCAGGTCGTTAATTGTGATCACGCCTGCCTGGATTTTTTGTGCCAGAGCAGCGGCTGCGGATTTGTCTGAACTAAAAATACTCGCGCCCAAAGCGAAGGGGCATTGCGCCGCAAATTGCAAGGATTCCAGATCATCAGAAACCGTGACCAACGAAATGACCGGGGCGAAAATATCGGTCCGCAATAATTCCATAGTTGGTTTCGCTCCGGCCAAAATGAGTGGAACGCGCAGGCTGTTTGCCGAAAGTAATTCTCCTTGCACCAAATGAGCGCCTTGGCGAAGCGCGTTTTCCACCAGCGGAAAAATTTTGAAACTGGTTTTCGAATTGAGAAGAAAACTTTCTTCATTTCGAACCGCTTCGGCCAAACGGCCTTCGAGTTCCGTGGCCCGGGAGTGATGCACAAAAACTCGACGAGGTGCGATGCAGGTCGCGCCGGAGTTTAGGCGAAGACCAAACCGGAGCGAGCGCACTACGAGAGCCAGATCGGCATCGGCTCGAACAAAAACGGCATCGCAACCGGAGAGTTCCAAAATCACGGGAGTCAATTGGTCGGCGGCGGCGTGAAGAATTTTCTCCCCGATTTCTGCGGAACCAGTGAAAACAATTTTGTCCACACCCGAAGCAATGGCGGACTGAGCCGAGTCGGTGGATTCAGGCAAGATATGGAGCAAATCTTTGTCTAGACCGGCGCTGATGAGAATGTCCAGAAAAGCTTTCGCAATAATTCCGACGCCAGGAGCGGGTTTGAGGAGCACGGCATTTCCCGCGACCAGCGCCTGGAGTGCAATTATTCCCGGTATGAAAAGCGGAAAGTTGGAAGGAGTGATGACGAGGACGACGCCTAGCGGCCCAAGATGGACTTCAGTAGAAGTTCGGGTGAGCCACGCAGGACGTTGTGCGCTCCCCAATCGCCTTGGCGAAAGAATTTTTACGGCTCGGCGTTCCATAAATTTGCACGCATCGGCCAGCGGAATAATTTGCGCGCTCAAGATCTCGCTTTCCGGACGATAAGTGACCTCGGAAACGAGCGCGGCAAGCTGGCCGGATTGTTCTGCGAGCAGATGACGAAATCGTTTCAGGATTTTCAAACGGTTCAAAAGGGAATTTTGCGCCCAGCATTGCTGCGCTCGTCGCAATGTGCGCGGAATGGCAGACAAAAGGTTGCCGCGATGTAGGGCTATTGCCTGCGGCGGTTCCTCAATTCCAGAGAGATGAGTGATGGATAATTTCATAACTATTTATCGCGTCAGGAAAATGCCATTTGCGCCTCACCAACGGGCCGCGCCTGCTGTTGCATAGGCCACGGAGCAGGAAGGTGGAGATCGTTAAGCAGCAATTTGGAACTGATACGCGCTGACTCAAAAATGACGGGCAGACCGCTGCCGGGATGGGTTCCGCCTCCGACGAGGTAAACGCCGTCAAGATCTTCGAACCGGTTGTTAGGTCGAAGGTGAAGCATCTGGTCCAGCGTGTGCGCAAGATTGAACGTGGCACCGCGATAAATTTCGTAACGCGAATCCCAATCCGAAGGTGTGATAATCCTCTCGTACCGGATACGTGACTCGACGCCGTCGTAGCCCGCTTTCTTCATTTGGCGAAGGAGGAGATCGCGATAGCGGGCGCGCTCTTTCTTCCAGTCCACATTGGGATGTTGATGCGTAACGGGGGCGAGAACGTAGAGCGTCGAGTGATCGCGTGGTGCGAGGCCTGGATCTGTCACGCACGCATTTTGAACATAGAAACTCGGGTCGTTGCTGAGAATATGTTTGTTCTCAATTTCGTCGAGGTTGCGAGCGTAATCTTCCGCGATGTGGATGGTGTGATGTGGGAGTTCGTAACGGCCTTCGATGCCGAGATACATCATGAAGGTGGAGCAAGAATATTTTTTTTTCGCGATCTTCTTGTCGGTCCAGCGGTTACGGAGACGATCGGGCACAAGGTTCTGCATTGCGCGCGCAAAATCCGCATTTACCACAACGGAATCGGCAGAGTATCCGCTCGTTGCCGTGCGCACTCCCACGGCCCGTTTTCCCGAGAAAAGAATCTCCTTAACAGGCTCGTTCAAAAAGATTTCAACACCCAGGCGTTCAGCGACGCGGGCCATCGCTGAGGTGATCGCGGCGCATCCACCAATCGGATGGAAGACTCCATATTCATATTCTAGAAAACTAAGAATGCTGAACAAACTCGGACAACGAAATGGCGACATGCCGAGATATTTTGACTGAAAACAAAACGCGAGACGCACCCGTTCGTCCTTGAAAAATCGCTTGAGATAAGTGTCCAAAGATTGATGCGGTCGAAGCACCGGCAACATTTTGAGCAGGCGGGCCTGGATGAGATCCTGCCAGCGGAGAAAAGCGCTTTCCAGACAAGGTTCCATTAGTTTGAGCTTGGTGCGGTTCTCGTCGAGAAAGCGGCGGAATCCGGGTGCATCAACTGGCGAGAGGCTGGCTATCGCTCGTTCCATTTTGACAATGTCCGGCGTGGCATCGATTTGTCCGCCCGAGCCAAACTGGATGCGATACTGCGGGTCGAGGCGTACCAGTTCGATTTCGTCGCAAAGGGTTGTACCCGCCACCCGAAAAATTTCTTCGAGCACGCGCGGGTAGAGAAAGAACGTGGGACCCAGGTCAAACTTGTATCCGTCGGATTCAATGCTCGATGTGCGCCCGCCAATAACGGGAAGGCGTTCGAAAATTTTTACGCGGAGACCTGAGGCGGCGAGCAGGATGGCTGAAGCGAGTCCTCCCGGTCCGGCGCCGATGATGATAGCTTGTTTAGTCATGGATTTAAATCAAGTGTTCGCAACGATTCGCGTTTGCACGGAACCAAGCCCATCGACCACCACCAGTAACTGCCCGGTGACCCAGGATTGTTGCGGATCGAAAAACCAGCGAATGGCATTGGCGACTTCATCGGCCTCGCCGATGCGACCAATGGGATGGAGTGCAGCGGAGACGCAATTCACCACCCCATTCAGGCGACTGTGCATCTCAAATCCACCAGCGACGGAAGCCTCCACCTCTGCCGAATTTGTGACATCAACTGAACTTGAGTTCGCGTTCAACACTGTCGCCAACACGTCCTGTCGGCCACGGTTGCGAGCGGCGAGCGTCAGCCCATAACCAATCTGGGCCAGTTGATCAGCTAGGGCTGAACCAATCCCGCGGGACGCGCCGAAAATGAGGACGCTGGGGATGGGTGTGGATTGTCTCATTGGTAGCTTTCTCTTGCCCGGAGTTTGACCGGAACCAAGTTGCGTTCCGGTGAGAGGCCTTCCGGGTTTTGAGTAGGTTGGTCCATTTCATCTCTGCGAGCGGCCAGATCCTTCGCCAGGTCAGATGCCTGCTGGATGCCAAGCAATACAATTCCGGTTATGACGAGGCCGAAGCAAAAGATGGGAATGAGGTAGATGGCCATATCAGTCCTTTCTCTTGTTGACGGTGTTACCGGAGAGAAGAACAAGCCGCACGCCGACCCACAGGACGAGAATGCTCGGCACCCAAAGCCCCACGTAAGCCCCGTAGTCATGATTCACAAGGAACCAAAGGCCGACACTCACAATGAAGCTCGCGAAAGCCGCGACGAGAAAAGGGTAGTCAATTTTTTGAAGCATAATCGGATTAGTTAGTTGGTTTTTTTCTTAAGTGCGAACTAAGCCATCGCATTTGTGACAGATGGAGAGCGACAGGCTCTCCACCCGTCAGGAATGTTCAGTTGGGCAAGACCACGGTGTCGATGACGTGAATGACCCCGTTACTGGCGGCGATATCGGTCTTAATGACTTTGGCTTTGTCAACCGTGACGGCACCGTCCATAACTTTCACGTCCAGCGACTGTCCATTGACGGTCTTGGCCTTCATCGTCTTAACGTCCGACGCCAGGACTTTGCCGGCCAGGACGTGGTAGGTGAGGATGGCGATGAGTTTTTCCTTGTTTTCAGGCTTGAGCAGGTCTTCCACCGTGCCCTTGGGCAACTTGGCGAAGGCTTCGTCCGTCGGCGCAAAGACCGTGAATGGCCCAGGACCTTGCAAGGTTTCGACGAGGCCAGCGGCCTTCACCGCAGCGATGAGGGTGTTGAAACTACCGGCGCTGGAGGCGACGGCCACGATGTCATTACCTTTGGTCTCGGTGTCAGCGTGCAAGACACCGAAAAAGCCGGACGTGGCCACAATTGAAGTAAGGGTGAGGATGCGGATTGTTTTCATAATTTTATCAGATGTTGTTTTTAGTTTGTTGCGACCCGGACAAACCAACGCGCAGACCCCAAGTTGAGCGAAGCGGCACTCGACTGCCCGCCCAGCTTAAGTGGCGTTTGTTTTCCGATGTTCACGTTTTGTTTCATGTTCAGCTTGCTGCAAGACAGCATCGAACCTGTGAACA
>JBKJOA010000254.1:0-10284 GCA_046593365.1 Limisphaerales bacterium | reverse complement strand
CAACGCTGCCCCAGATTAGGGCGAGACTTCAGGTTCGGCTGATCCACCGGGTGGGTCAATGTCCGTGGTGCCAAACGCGCTTTGATACCTCGTGACACTTAACTTAGTATTGTTAGCCCCATTAGCCTCCCTTGCCCCTTCAACTCGCTAAAATTTTATCCATTCGTTCCGAAAGATTTTTCAATCCCTCTAAAGAATTGCCCCCACCCTGCTCTGCAATCGCCCAACCACCGTAATTGATTTGATGCAAGGCTTTCATAATTTCGGGCCAGTTATTACTTCCTTCGAGCAGCGGCACATCGAACCCTTTCCACAAACCGTTACTCACCATTTTGTCGCGGCTGTATTCCTTGATGTGCAATTTCTGAATACGTGAGCCGAGCACCGGAATCCATTGCTCAGGCCAGCCATAGCGAAGAACGTTGCCAATGTCGAAGTGCCAGCCCATGGCCGGATTTTTAAATTCGTCCACGTAACGGGCCGCTTCCATCGGACTAAGCAAAAAATTGTTCCAAACATTTTCGATGGCGATTTTCACACCCAGTTCTTCGGCCAAAGGAATGGCTTTGCGGACTTCCTCCTGTGAACGCGTGTAAGCGTCGGCGTAGGAAACTTCCTTGTTCACCACTGCGGAAATAAACAGAACAGAACTCGCGCCATACTTTTTCGCGTCCTGCAATGATTGTTTGAGACCGTCCAAACCACGAGCGCGCTCGGCTGGATTTGGCGAAGCGAGATTTTCTTTCCAGTGCGTGCCGCAGCAGACGCTGGGAATTTCGAGGCCGGTCTCGTCACGCGCTTTCAGGATCTCGTTGACATCCATGTGGCTCGACGGTTCGACGCCTGCAAAGCCGGCCTCCTTGACCGCCTTGAATTTTTCGAGAATGGAGCCTTTCAGCCCAACCGTCCCGAGCATGATCGCTTTTTTTATCTCGCGCTTTTTTGGTTGAGCTTCAGCGAAACTGGTTTGTGCGACAGCGATCAAAACACTGGTCGAGGCGGCTGATTTAAGGGCGCTTGGAAGAAACGTATTCATAATCAGCTCGCCAGGATTTTATCGAGATCGGACGAAACCTTTTTCAAGAATTCTTCAGGTGAAAGTTTTTCCTGACATGGCCCACAGGCTGGTTCCAAAATGCACCAACCGTTATAGCCGACTGCATCCAAAGCTTTCATCACCGCTGGCCAATCGTTGTCCCCCGCGAGATACTCAACCCCAAATCCTTTTCGCAAACCTTCCTCGTTCATTATTTTGCGACTGAATTCTTTAATGTGAACTTTCTGAATTCGTTGACCGAGAATCTGGATCCACTGCTCGGGCCAGCCGATTGAAATCACATTTCCCACATCAAAATGCCAACCGACCGATGGGCTGTTGAATCCATCGACAAAGCGAGCGGCTTCGAGTGGACTGAGCAAAAAATTATTCCAAACATTTTCCACGGCGATTTTCACGCCCAGCGCTTCGGCCACCGGAATGCATTTGCCAATTTCCTCTCGTGTCCGGTCCCACGTCTCAGCATAACTCGCGTTTTCATCCACATGGCCAGCGACACACAAGACCGAACTCGCACCATAAACCTTCGCATCTCGCAACGCTTGCTTGAGTCCCTCGGCTCCCTTACTGCGGGTAGATGGAGCGGCGGCGGACATTGCGCGGGTGTGCGGCCCGGCCACGACACTGGCAATGGCAAGTCCCGTCGCATCACGGGCCTTCAAAATTTCTTTGGGATTCAGATGGCTTGGCGTTTCCGCCCCATCGAACCCCGCATTTTTCAGCAACTGAAACTTCTCCAACCAACTTAAATTGTCTTTGCCTTTCGGAAAGGCGCTCATCATGTATCCCTTTTTGAGCGGGCGCTTTTTTGCGGGAATAATTTCTTCGGCAAAAGTATTCGGGCCCAACGCGGCCAACGCCACAGCGCTGCTGCTGGCCTTGAGAAATTCCCGGCGAGTCTGGCTTGATTTCATTTCGGAAAAAAGAAGCGACGATTTCTCGCCGCTTTGGATTTCAAATAGAACTAAATGAATTTAGTTTTGCCAGGAATAGCCAGCGGCGGAACCGGCGGCGCTGTTTTCCAATCAAAGTCATCGGGCACCAACTTCTCTTGCGAGTGAACGGCTTGATCCCAGGTGATTTCTTCACCGGTGTAACCAGCCATGCGTCCCATCACCCCCATCATCGAACTTTTCGCCAGCCACTCTCCGTCGTTGCGTGGTTTGCCCGCGCGAATCGACGCAAACAATTCCTGGTGCTCGACGCGGTACATGTTCGGCGTCGGCCCCTCATAGATCCACTTGCGCTCATTCTTCTCGCCAACGATGTAAGGATTTCCTTGAAACAAACGAACGTGCGCCGTCCCTTTCGTGCCGAAAACGGTTTCCGTGTTGTCGCTCGCGCAACCGGCTTGCTGGCGGCAGAAGAGAAAGCCTTTCACGCCGTTATCCCATTCGTAAACCACAGAAAAATGATCAAAAATATGGCCCACCATCGTCTCAGGACGAATCTGCCGTCCACCGTGTGCGATGCATTTCGTCGGCATTTTATTTCCCATGGCCCAGTTCATCAAATCGACATTGTGAATCGCCTGCTCGACAAGGTGATCGCCTGAAAGCCAGGTGAAATGCATCCAGTTGCGCATCTGCTGTTCGAGCGGTCCCCAGTCTGGATTTACCAGAACGCCGCGAGGCTCGCCCGTGTTGTAAGTTCCGTAGATGGCGCGGATGTCGCCCACTTCTCCGCCAAGAATCTTTTCATAAACCGCCCGCTGCGCCAGATGAGAACGCCAGCAAAAGCCCGCCGTCAGAGCGAGATTTTTCTTCTTCGATTCCGCCACGGTTTCAATGACCGAACGGTAGCCAAAAGCGTCGGTGCAAATCGGCTTCTCAGAAAAAATATGTTTATTCTTCTCCACCGCGTATTTGAGATGGAAAGGACGGAACCCGGGAGGCGATGCCAGCAGCACCACATCAATTCCGCTGTCGATGACTTTTTTGTAAGCATCGAGGCCGACGAAACATTTTGCATCATCGACTTGTACTTTGGCACCCACCTCGGGATCATCTTTCAGATTTTTGCGACCGGCCTGGAGCCGGTCTTCGAACGCGTCGCCCATCGCGACGAGTTGCACGTTCGGCTCGGCCATGAGCGCATCTTTCGCCGCGCCTGAACCGCGCCCACCGCAACCGATCAAACCGATTTTTAAAATTTTATTTTCATCTCCCAAAACTTTTCCTGGGAAAAGGAGGGAAGAGGTGACGGCACCACCGATTACGGCAGCACCGGAAGTTTTGATAAAGTCGCGACGCGAAGTCTGCTTGTCAGAGTGGTTCTGGTTCATAAGTTAATGATTGAGCCGAAGTTTATTCTTCGTATTCAGCGCAGGTCAAGGAAAGAGGCTGTCAAACAAGTGAGCAGGCTACCTTCAGAAGGAGCGCCGGTTTGCAACCGGCTTTCCGGGTTCTCCTGTCCAAAGCCGGTTGCAAACCGGCGCTCCACTCTGTCCGTATTTTAGGTTGAACGTAGCGGCCCAATTCGCATTCTATCCAAAATATTTTTTGTAATTTGCTGCGCGCGTTTATCCGGTCCCATCGGGGAAGTGTAAACCGATGGGCTCACGTAACCGGGCGGCGCGCTCAGTCCATCGGCCCACCAGCAAGTCGATGCATTAAAAACAAAATTACCTTTCGCGCCGGGATAAATCGTCGCGGTGTAAATCCCGCCATTCAGACTGCCAGGTTTGTCCTGGGTTGGGCCGGTTGCGAGAATTTGTAGTCCGGAAATGCTTGCCGGGTCACCGTGCCATTCCCATCCAACCAATCCGGGGATTCCGTCGCCCGCCTTCATTCCGGTGTTCGCGAAAATCCAATGCTCCGGAAGATGACAAATCCAATCAGCACCACCCGTGACAGGCGCAATGCTTCGCGCGCCAACCAATTCGTTCGCATTCGGGCTTGTGTGCGGCAACAGGCCCATTGCGGGAAACCGTTTGATTTCCGCCTCATCCAGTGGCCCATAAAAATCGGTTCGTGAAAAAATGCGATTAGGCACTCCGCTCGAACTCGGACGCGGATCAATTCTCCCGCAGCAGGTGTTTCCAGAGAAAAACCCGACGTTCAATCCGCGGGCGATCGCCCCTTTCAAATGGTTGAACATCTCGATCGAATAATATTCGTCGTGGCCGATGGAAATAAATCCGTTCGCACGGGAAAGCCCAGCCGCATCCACATGCGTGTCGAGATTGGAAATGTAAGTGACGTCGTAGCCCTGCTCTTCCATCCAATAAACAAATGGAAATTCCCAAAGAAAAAATTCGCCGGAACCAGTCGAGAGGGGTGCATCCATAATCTGGCAATATTTTCCATAAGGCCGATCAAAACTGATGTCCACGCCCGGCCCCCAATACCATTCAGACTTGCCGTCGTCGTAGAGTGAGAACTGATTCGGCCAACGATTGTAAGCCTGCCACGTCGTGTCCGAGCATTGGAAAATAAAATCGGCGCGCCGATTATCCCGCACGATAAAAATCACATAGCTTTGCAAGCCTTCGCGTTCCGCCGTGAGTTTTCCCAGATAAATTCCACTCACCCAATCTTTCGGAATCTTGATCGAAGCAGACGCCTCCCATTTGCATTCACGCAAACGCTTTGGACTCACTTCTGGTTCGGCTTGAACCTTCCCTCGCAACGAATCCAGGCTCAACATGTGCCGTCCCCCTGCTCCGCCGTAAAAACCCATCCGATAAATATCAATCGCGAAATTCGAAACCGGATTTGTGCTGACGAATATTTCCAGCGTGTCGCCACCGCGAACGCTGGTGCGCGAACAATAACCTTCGATCCACGGGCAGCGATATTTTGTTTTCGGATCAACGCGCGTATTCGTCAGCAGCCAATCGGTGGTACCCACTTGACGATTCTCAGCGGCAATCAGTTCTCGTTTTCCTGAGGCTGTTTTCTTTTGGCCCTTCTCAAAATAGTCTCCAGCACAACCGGACAGAGCGACGGTGGCGCCGACACCAGCCACTTCTTTCAACATTTGTCGCCGGGATATTCTTCGACCAGCCGGCGCTTTAGAATTTTTTGATTTCATACTTTTCGATTTACCGTTCCGCGAGAACATTCAACCAGAGTGATCGTAGCTGCCAATAGCAACTTCGCAACGAACAGAACTACGATTTTAATACAGCATGACTCGCATTATTTTCCATCTCGACATGGACGCATTTTACGCCGCGATTGAGCAGCGTGACAATCCAGCATTGCGGGGCAAACCGGTCATCGTCGGAAGTCCACCGACGCAACGCGGGGTCGTGTGCGCGTCGAGTTATGAAGCGCGCACGTTTGGCGTTCGTTCCGCAATGCCAAGCGTCACGGCAGGACGGCTTTGTCCAAAAGGAATTTTTGTTTATCCGCGGATGTCGCATTATCGGCAGGAATCTGAGCGCATCATGGAAATTCTTACGCGAACCAGCGCACTCATCGAACCGATGTCGATTGACGAAGCTTATCTGGATGTTTCTTCCGTGCTGACCGGTGGCCCACAAGGGAGGAGCGCCGGTTTGCAACCGGCGCTTCTCCCGAATGAGTATGAAAATTACGGGCTGATTCCTACGGCGATTCAATTAGCACGCGAACTGAAACAAACGATTTTTCGCGAGCGACGCTTGACGGCCACCATCGGGATCGCGTCGAACAAACTTTTGGCGAAGCTGGCAAGTGATTTTCAAAAGCCGGATGGATTAACGCTGGTTCCTGATCGCGACAAAGTTTTATTTTTGCGGCCAATGTCGGTTCGCGCCATTCACGGCATCGGGAAAGTGACGGAACAGATTCTCAACGAAGCTGCGATCAAAACAATTGGCGATTTGCAGGACTACACCGGCGACTTGCGCGCTCTGGTTGGATCGTTCGGGCCGACGTTGAAACAGTTTGCATTCGGTGAAGACGATCGGGTTTTGGAAGCCGACTCCGAAGCCAGGAGTATCAGCAGCGAGGAAACGTTTGATCGCGACACGGCGGACAAACGTGTGCTTCGCGATTGCCTGCGCGCACAAGCGACCGAAATATCGGGTGAACTCAAAGAGAAAAATCTCGGTGCGCACACCGTGCAAGTCAAAATTCGCTACGGCGACTTCACAACATTGACACGGCAAATCACCGTCGAAGAACCGCTGGCTGAAGCGGAGGAGATTTATCGACTGGGCTGTTTTCTTTTGGCGCGGGAGAAACTCGTGAACCGTCCACTGCGACTGCTGGGAATTGGTGTGAGCGGTTTGGGTAATCCGACGGGAAAACAACTGCGATTAGATTTACACTGATTTGATTTCGGCTGACCGCCAGATCAGCCTTACCGTGTTTTAAGAACCGGGATGGAACAAAAAATTATTTGTTCCACCCCCACCTCCTCGGCGGCTCGAATGAGCAGTCGTAACTTCCTTTGGGATAAAAGAATTGCAAATGGGAATTTGAAAAATTTTATTTTGCAGAGACGGCTCGGTGAGCCGTCTTTCACTTCCATCCTGAAGACGCCTCAACGAGCCGTCTCTACTCGATTACAACTCAACAATCTGTTTATATTCCGGCACGAGGACTTCCGCTTGGGGTTTCATCGCGCGCAACGTTTCACCAAAGGTCAGCGCCTGCGTTTCCTCGCCGTGAATGACAAAAATCTTTTTAATGTTTCCACCAATGGCTTTGACGTAACTCTCCAACTCGCTTTTGTCCGCGTGGCCGGAGAAAGAATCCAGTGATGCAATCCTCGCCCGCACCTGATGCGGTTCGCCGAAAATATTGACCATCGGTTTCCCTGACATGATCTGCGCGCCCAGCGTGTGTTCCGCGCAAAAGCCGATAAACAAAATCAAATTGTTCACGTTGCCGATGTTGTTCTTTAAATGATGACGAATGCGACCCGCCTCAGCCATACCTGATGCACTGATGATTATCGCCGGCTCCTTCAACTCGTTGAGCTTCATCGAATGAGCCACTTCGCGGATGTAGGTCAGATGCTCCATGCCAAACGGATTCGCCTTCTCGCGCAAAAATTTGTAAATCGTTTCGTTGAAACACTCCGGATGCAACCGATAGACCTCCGTCGCATTCACACTGAGCGGGCTGTCCACAAAGATCGGCAACGGGGCGAGCTGCTCGTTCTTGATCAACCGGTGCAACGTGTAAACAATTGCTTGCGTGCGCCCCACTGAGAACGACGGGATAATTATTTTCCCATTTCGCTCCACCGTCTCGCGGACGAGCCGCGCTACTTCTTCATCGGCGCGATGCGGCGAGACATGTTCGCGCGCGCCGTAAGTGCTTTCCACCTGAAGAAAATCCACGCCATCCACCGGCTGCGGGTCGCGCAAAATATCATCGTTGCCGCGGCCGACATCGCCGCTGAACAAATAGCGAAACTTCCTCGCGCCTTCTTGAATATCGAAAATCACTTGCGCCGAGCCGAGAATATGACCCGCGTCACGAAAGGTCACCTGCACTCCTTCGATGACTTGAATGGGCCGGTCGTAACCAATCGTGACAAATTGGCGAATGGCCTTCTCCGCATCGATTTCAGTGTAAAGCGGCTCGACCGGCGGCAAATTTTTCTGGGCGCGTTTGCGCGAAAGATATTCCGCGTCCGACTGCTGGATGCCGGCTGAATCTTCGAGCATAATGCTGGCAAGGTCGCGCGTGGCGAAGGTGCAAAAAATATTCCCCTCAAAACCTTGCTTGCAAAGATTGGGCAAATTGCCGCAGTGATCAATGTGCGCGTGGCTCAACACCACGGCGTCAATCGTCTTAGGGTCGAACGGAAAACAGCAATTGCGCGAAATCGATTCGTCGCGTCGTCCCTGAAACAGACCGCACTCCAACAACAATCGTTTGCCGTTCAACTCCAAGAGATACATCGAACCGGTCGTCGTGCGGGCCGCGCCGAGAAAATGAATACGCATGACCGAATAATGCGGCGACTCACGACGGCGGCAAGCTTTTCAATGTGGCGTCAGGCGAGAACTTGCAGGGAGCAAGATGTGCCCATCGCAGGATTGCTTCAAATTTCCAGATAGACTGTGCGATTCTGTTTCGTAATCTCCTGACCATGACTCACCGGCAGATCCAGTCAAAAAATTACGACCCTCTCTTCACCCATAAATTATTCCAGATTAGTTACCCATCCGACGGCAAACCATCTAAAACCCAGCGAAGAAACTTGCTGCGGTTCGCCGTCGTTGTGCTTTTTCATTTCGCTCTATTTACATGGACGAGTTCGGCGAAAGATCTATACGTGGCGACGAATGGCAGTGATAAAAATGTCGGCACCAAGGGAAAACCTTTCGCCACTTTGGAACGCGCCCGCGACGAAATTAGGCAGGCTAAAACCAAAGGCGCACTGGTGAAAAATGGCGCGACGATCTGGTTGCGTGGTGGCGATTATCTCCGCACCAACGCGCTCGAATTAACTGCCGTCGATTCTGGTTCGCCGGAAGCTCCCATCGTGTGGCGCGCTTGCAAAGGCGAGACGGTGCGTTTGCTCGGTGGACGTTTGCTGAATGGCTTTCAAACGGTGACCGATCCAGCAGTTCTTTCGCGACTGGATAAAAATGCTCAAGGCAAAGTGGTGCAACTCAATTTAGGCGCTCTCGGCCTCACTGATTTTGGTGAAATGCGCTCGCGCGGATTTGCCCGTGGCGCGAGCGCGTCGCATTGCGAACTTTTTTTCGGCGGCAAACCGATGATCCTCGCGCGTTGGCCGAACGAAGGGGCTTTCGAGCAAATCGCAGGAATCCCAACGGGACGGACCGATGAACATGGCGGAACACTCGGCATTCTCGAAAGCGGTTTCAATTATGCCGGAGAGCGCCCGCGCCATTGGCAAGAAACGACGAATCTTTGGGTGCATGGTTATTGGGCGTGGGACTGGGCCAATTCTTACGAGCGCGTTTCTTCACTCGATTTGGAAAAGCGCCTCGTGAAAACGGTCGCGCCGTATGGCCTGTATGGATTTCGCAAAGGCCAACGGTTTTATTTCCTCAACGTGTTGGAGGAATTGGATCAACCCGGCGAATGGTTTCTCGATCGCAAGAACAAAACGCTCTACTTCTGGCCGCCCGATTCCGTTGATTCCATTTCTGCAAATAAGAAATCCAACGAAACCATTTTGTCTCTGCTCGACCAGCCATTTTTAAAATTCAATGGCGCTTCGAACGTCACCTTCCGCGGCCTCACCATGGAAGCCACGCGCGGAAACGCGGTGGAGATTCACGGCGGAGCGACGGATGGCATCGCCGGTTGCGTCATTCGCAACATCGGCAACAGCGGCGTGCGAATTGAAGGCGGGCAAGGTCACAGCGTCGTGGGTTGTGATATTTTCGATACGGGAGATGGCGGCGTCACTCTCAACGGTGGTGATCGAAAAACGCTTTTGCCCGGCGGACATTTCGTCGAGAACTGCCATTTTCAACGTCAGGGACGCTGGTCGAAATGTTATGTCCCCGCAGTGTTGATGGACGGAGTTGGCATGCGCGCCTCGCATAATTTAATTCACGACCACCCGCACTGCGCCATTCTCTTCAACGGCAACGATCATCTGATCGAGTTCAACGAGATTCATCACATCGCTCTGGAAACCGGCGATGTCGGCGCGATCTACGCCGGACGAAATTACACGTATCGCGGCAATCGCATGAGCTACAATTTTATTCATCACACCGGCGGCGTCGGCATGGGTTCGATGGGAATTTACCTGGACGATTGCGTGAGTGGCGCGGAAATTTTCGGCAACATTTTCTATAAAGTGCAACGCGCCGCGTTCATCGGAGGGGGACGCGACCATCAGGTGATCAACAATGTTTTCGTCGATTGCAATCATGCCGTGGAACTTGATGCGCGCGGCATGGATAAAACCCCGGTCTGGCGAGACATGGTGGACAAAACAATGCGCGCACACCTTGTCGATCTGCCGCAGGCACTTTATCGCTCGCGCTATCCCGACCTCGCCGCGCTCGATAAATATTACGGTCCACCCGGCGGGCCGAGCATCGAAGGCGCGGCCTTTACCGGCGTTCCAGCAGATAACAATGTGGTCGCCACCAATATTTCCGTGGGCAAATGGTTGAGAGTCGCCTGGCACGCCACTCCGAATATGTTGCGGCTGGAAAATAATTTAACGAATGCGAACCCGCAATTTGTCGTGCAGCCCAACGATCAAAGCCGCGCGAAAGATTTCGCTCTGCAACGCACTTCTCCGGCGTGGAAACTCGGCTTTCAAAAACTGCCGGTCGAGAAAAT
>JBKJOA010000128.1:0-25424 GCA_046593365.1 Limisphaerales bacterium | reverse complement strand
AGGGCGGCGTTGCTGCGCCGCCTTAATATGTGGGCAAAGCGGCAACTTTGCCCTGCCAAAACGACTTAGAAATCCGCCTGACCGGAACAAGACAATTGCAACAGACTGAACACCTGAGGACTTCAATCTTTTCAAGCTCTGTAAAACAGGCATGATTGCCAATATGACCCGCTCGGTTATTTGCCATTTGGCTTCGGCGCGTATTTTGGCATTCGCGATTTCCGCGTTTCTTGTTTGCAACATTCAGGCCGAGGCGAGCAAGACCACTTCGACATCAAAGTGGGTGACATTGAGCGATTGTCGATTTTTCCCAAACGATTCCAACGACGGTGACAGCTTTCACGTCATCTGTAGCCAGCGCGAATTTATCTTTCGTTTCTACTTCGTGGACGCTCCTGAAACCGACAACGATTATCCAGACCGTGTTCGCGAACAGTGCAAATATTTTGGAGTGACACGCGAGGAGAATTTTAAAATTGCCGAGGAAACCAAGAAATTTCTAGTCGCCGCGCTCAAAAACAAATTCGTCGTCAAAACCAGATGGCAGAACGCGATGGGGCGAAGCAGATTACCCCGCTACTACGCGTTTGTGGAAATAGGCGGAAAGGACTTGGCGTCTGTTCTGATCAGCCGTGGTCTGGCGCGCGCCAAAGGTACAGTAGCCATTCTTCCCGATGGAACCCCAGCCAAAGATCACATGGCGAAATTGAAAAAGTTGGAATCAGAGGCGAAAGCGAAACACCTAGGCATCTGGGCGCTTTCCACTAAAACAAAGCCATTAGAGCATTTTAAATAAAACCATAACCACAAGGAGCAAACCAATTAATGGCATCCTGGGATGTGACGCTCTGCAAAGCCGACTCGATGGCATCCATTAAGGCGGGCTGGGTTCTGGCTTCAGCGCGGCGCAGAGAAAAGTTCGAAACAGGAAACCACCTTCCGACGGCGGGAGATTTCTCGAAAGAAATTTCGCAGAGCCGACTTCGGTCTCCGCCTGCGCGCGGGTTCCACTGTCTCGAACCGTGTCGGGATTTCTCCCGTTCCATTCCTGGATTGGTCTTCAGCCAAGTGCGGAATCGAACCGCGAATTGAACAATCTTATGCAGAACTGTTCCGGCGAACTGCCGGAACTGCCGCGACTGGTTCAAAGTGTGAAATTCAATGTAATCTCGGAAGCATCGCCAAGATCTGACAGGGCAATTGCCGGGTGCTCGTTGATTACCCGATGACGTTGAAGTGTCGTTGGGAGTTACCGATCATGTGATGCGCTGAAAAACTTTATAGTCGCCGTCAGGCATCTGAAAAGCCTCAACCCACGGCTCGCTATCGCGGATGGTTGTAATCAACAATTTAGCTTTTGTTAATTCGTGCCAATCGCTCTCTTGGCCGGGAATATGCCATCCTCCTGTTGCCGCGAAGATTTCCGGATCGTTTTTTAAATATGGGATGCTCCGAAAACCAGATTTTTTTGTATTCCTGCACGAGAGCGTTATGTGGAAAATTGGAATCATAACGCCTGTTTCTTTCCCACTCGTTGACTATAAGCCCATTTCCTATCCTCTCAGAGCCAAGAGCAGCTTCAAGTTGTTGGTGCTCTTCACGGGCAATTTGTCCTGCTTTCCTCCCCCGCAACACTGATTTTTCGACATCGAGAATTATCTCGAAGATCGACTCGAACGTCTTGCAACCCATCGGGGTCAAAATACTGGCAAAGTTCGCGTTTGACGAATTGGCGCGTATCAACGATAAGTTTAGTCCCAAAGAATGTTTATTCATCGCCCAATTTTTTTAAGTAACCTGTTTCTTTTGACGGGCGCCGCCGTGTTTGTGATTAGCGCCCATCATTCGGTGCTTTTCGCCGAGCCTATCCAGTTCTCCACCGAAAAGAAGCCGGTAGAATCATCGTCATCCAAAAAAGAATCGGGGGCGGTTGAGGATAAGACAGGCACCTCCAAATTTTTCCGACCGTATCGCCCGGCGGACACCGTTTCCGGTTCTATGGATACTCCGTTCTCAGCCCCGATGACTCAACCTCAGTCCAGCCCGCCACCTTTCCGATCCTCCAAACAAAATGAAGCGATGATGGATCGTCGGCGCAATTGGATTTTTGCGCAACCGGGTGATGATGTCAAAAAAGGGACGGCTGAAGAAGCATTGGGCATCGACGACTTCACGTCGGGAGGTAAAAAATCGCAAACGATGATCGGTAGATTTTTGGAAAACAAGAAACCGGACGATTCGAAGTTAAATGGAATGGATCGGCATCGTCCCGGTGAGTTAAAAGAATTGGGTTTTCAGTCCGAGGTTGGTTTTAACGAGCAGAAATTTCAGAACGAAGAACCTAAGGAAACCAAGCCGGGCGTTGTAACTCCATCGGCCTTGCGCGCACAGAGTCTGAGTGGGTTTGGCGCCGAGCAATCGAGGTTGGCGGAAATCTGGATGGAACAACACGGTCCTGATGCAAAACGAATTCGTGAACAGAAACAAGTGATGATGAATGAATTTGAAAGTTTGTTTGGTTCGGCAAAACAAACAACGCCCATCGCCAATGGGCTGGGCCAGGGCAACATTGGAGTGCAACCGATTTTACCTCTGGCACCAGGCTCGGGGTTGAATCCATTGCCTGCCGCATCTCAAATTGCGGAGCAGTCCAGAAGCGCGCGTGCTTTATCTGCTTCGGGCACCCCCACGTTATCCGACGTAAACAGCCGTTTGTTTGGCCCATCGTCCGTGGCTACTCCTCTTCCGGCACCGCAGAGGGTTGAGTCGCAGCCGATCATCCTCCCGTTTCCAAAACGCCGTTTTTAAAATTATTCGAGCGATAAAATGGAAACAGTTGCTCCTGCAATGAGAGTTGTTTGGGGGGGAATTTCCACCAAACCATTTGCGTTCGCGAGCGAGCTTAAAATATGAGATGCCTGAATTCCTGCGGAAGAGACATTTCCGTTAGCATCTGCTGAGACACGAACGAAGTGACGCCGCTGACCTGGGTTGACGAACGTTTCTGCCAGAACTCCGAGATAAATTCGAGGCGCAACGTTGCTTGCTCCCTGCATCCGAAGCAGGGCGGGAGCAACGAGCAAAACAAATGTGACGAAAGCGGAAACGGGATTTCCCGGGAGGCCAAACAGGAATTTTTCACCGAGTTTACCGAAAACGAATGGTTTCCCCGGCTTCATTGAAATTTTCCAAAACTCCAATTTGCCACCGAGTTTTTCGAAGGCCGCTTTGACGAAATCCAGTTCTCCAACAGAAACACCGCCGGTGGTCACAACCACATCACATTCAGCGAATGCTTTCTCCAAAGCTAATTTGGTTTGATCGACATCGTCTCCGATGAGTGGAAACATTTCAGGCAAAGCTCCGTTTCGTTTCGCCAGGGCGCCAAGGCCAATTCGATTACTCTCGAAAATTGCCCCTCCGGAAATCGTTTGGCCCGCTTCACGCAGTTCGCTGCCGGTGGCGAGTAGTGCGACGACAGGTTGGCGGCCGACACGCACATTTTTTTGTCCAATGGCTCCCAACAAACTGAGATGCGCTGGGCGCAAACGCATACCGGATTGAGCGATCATCACGCCGTTTTTTATATCTTCGCCCCGAAATCGAATATTTTCCCAAGGTTTAACGGAACAGGAAATTGAAACGTAACCGGATGGCGAATTGTGCTGCGTGTCTTCCTGCATAACAACCGCATCGGCTCCATCCGGCAGAGGCGAGCCGGTAAAAATGCGAATGCATTGACCGGATTCAACTTTGGTGGAAAGGGATTCGCCTGCGGGGATTTTCCCAACGACTTGCACCGCAATCAGATTCTCTGGCGTGGCTGATTTTAGATCGTTCGACTGAAGGGCATAACCATCCACTGCGGAATTATCGAAGGGCGGAAGATCGATTGCCGAAATAATGTTTTCCGCAAGAATGCGCCCATCCGCCTGACTCACGAAAATTGATTCGCTCGGGAGTACTGGAATTATTTCCAGGATTCGCCGCCGCGCTTCTTCCAATTCGAGCATGGATAGAATTTCGAGCGTCGAATTTCGATTGTCGAGCGTCGAATAAACCGGAGGAAGAAATCAGTGCGAGGTCAGCACCAAAACTTGTTCCAAAGTGGACATGCCTTCCCGCGCTTTGTCCAAGGCTACCATGCGCAGCGTTTTCATTCCCTGTTCCACGGCGAGTTTGCCGATTTCCTGCGCGCTGGCTCTTTTGATCACGAGTTTTCGAATTTCGTCGGTGATGGTCATCGCCTCGATGATGGCCGCGCGACCAGCATAGCCAGAATTCTTGCATCGATCACAACCGCGACCGCGATAGAGCGCGACCCCATCGAACAAATTTGGGTCGATGCGCAAATCTTCATACATCTTTAACGGATAAGTCACGGGTTCCTTGCATGAGGTGCAAATGCGGCGCATGAGACGTTGGGCGCAAGCGAGGATAACGGAGGACGAAATCAAGAACGGGGCGATTTCCATATCGTCGAGGCGCGAAATGGCTCCCGGCGCGTCGTTGCAATGCATCGTGCTTAAAACCTGATGGCCTGTGAGCGCGGCTTCGACGGCGATCTCTGCGGTTTCAGTATCGCGGATTTCACCGATCATCACGATATCCGGGTCCTGACGCAAAATGGATCGAAGGGAGTTCGCAAATGTTAATCCAATGTCTTTCCGTACCGGAACCTGGTTGATACCGGGCACCTGAAATTCCACCGGGTCTTCGACGGTAACGATGTTGTATTCAGGATTATTAAGTTCGTTGAGCGCAGAATAAAGCGTGGTGGTCTTACCTGAACCGGTGGGGCCGGTGACAAGAAGCAAACCGTGCGGTGCATCGACCCCAGCCTTGAATCGTCGGAAAGTCTCAGGGTCCATCCCCAGTTTATCCATACTGGCTGAGAGATTCGATTTATCCAGAACGCGCAACACGCATTTTTCTCCGTGAACCGTGGGCAAAAATGAAACACGCAAATCGATGTCGCGCCCGCCTACTTTCACCCGCATGCGTCCATCCTGAGGCAATCGCCGCTCGGCAATATCCAGCGAACTCATGATTTTCAAACGCGACGCGAGAGCGATTTGCAATTTCTTTGGCGGCGGCGGCATGTCGATGAGCGCGCCGTCCACGCGATAACGCAAGCGAACCATTTTTTCGAATGGCTCAATGTGAATATCGCTGGCCCGATCTTTGATCGCTTGAACAATAATTAAATTGGCGAGCTTAATGACCGGCGCTTCTTCGGTTGAAGCGGTCAGTTGTCCAATGTCAGTCTGCTCAACAACCTCTCGTGAGACTTCCAGATTCTCTGCGTCCTGCTCGGCATCAGCCTGTTTTTGGGCATCCTGAATGATGTCCGCCATGCTGTTCGCCTTGGAATCCAGGTTGTTGATTTTGTCGATGATCGCCTTTTCCGAGGCAATCATCGGCGAAACTTCCAACTTGGTGATGCGCTTGACATCGTCGATGGCAAGAATGTTTAGCGGATCCACCATCGCCAGGAAAATCCGGTTGCCCAGACGAGAGATCGGCAAAACTTTATGATTTAGCTCAATATCCCGAGGCAACAATTCAGCGACTTCCGGAAGAATGGAAACGCGCGCCAAATTGACCGGCGGCGTATTCAAAACCCGGCCCATCGAAACTACCATGTCCTGTTCCGTGACGATCGCTTTCTCGACCAGCAATTTGTGGAGGCGCGTCCCCTCCTTCTTCTGTAGCTCCACCATTTGCTCGAGCTGAGTTGTGGTCACCAAACCATCTTCGAGGAGCGCGGCGGCGATTCGTTCACCAAATGATTTTACAGGTGGCATAAGCGATTAGCGAAAAACCCTTCGAAGCACTTTGACGATGTCCAGCGGTGGAGCGATGTACCAAATTAACCGCGCGTCCGTCACGCTTTGCAATTCCTGTGCGGCATATTTGTTAAAAGGATTTACCGTGGCGACCATGATCGATTTACTCATTCGATCGAATGGCAGAATGCACCAACGTTGGCAAAGGTCGCGGGGAAAACTTCGAGCCAGCTCCATATCGACATCGTATTTTTCCACCTGCAAATAACCCAGGCGCGACTTGTCCAAAATCATTCTTAACGATTTATCAATTTGAGCGATTCCCTTTTCTGCCAATACCTGCACAAACGGATCATTCACTTTGTCAGGCGCTTCGGAAAGGTTCGGAGTCGTCCAGCAAATCTCAAAGTCGCCAGCCGAAATCGTTTTGCTGTCCACGAAAATGTTGTGCATTACTTTGCGGCCATCATCAATTTCACTTTTCGCAGAAACCTTGCCATTCAACTTTGCCTTTGGAGCCACTTGGTCATTGGCTTCTCCACTGGTCATAACCGGCAACTCAGTCAGACTGTTGGCCTTGCTTTCGATTTGAGCCATGGCGGCCAGAGCATCCTTGTCGGTGGCATCGCGCTGTAAAATGGTTTCGTATTCAAGGATCGCGGAGGAAAGTTGTCCGAGGTGAACGTAAGCCTCGGCGATTCGCTTTGAAGTTTTTATCGCCTCTTTGGAAAAACCCAGCTTGAGATAAGCCTCTTTTAGAATTTCCAAAGACTGATAGTCGTGTTGCTGCGATTGAGTGATCACTTCGAACATCTCAATCGTTTGCAACAATTGGTCGTCTTCGCCCGGATTTATTATTGTGCTCGCCATCAAATTCTTTCCAAAAATCAGACAATTCGTCCCGAAGACCTACCATTTTCTCAAGACTTCTGAATTTTCATAACCCAAAAGCAACTTGGTGGCCATTTTATCGTTGTAATGTTTCAAAGCAACTCAACTTTGTGTTTCTGGCTCTTTGATGGAGGCAAATTACGGTTTGCATTTGAATTCCGGCGTGTTACATAAACATCCCCGTTTCCAACAAGGACGGGTCAAAACAGGAAATTTATGTCACAGCATCCGAGTCTTCGTGCGGCCAGCAACACTGGCGGCAAACGTAACGTTCTCAAACGATTTGAACGTGTAGCAATTTTAAAAAAGCGCGGCCAATGGAAAGATGGAGAGCGGGTCACCGGCCTCCGCAAAACGAAACCCGACGCATAATCTCGACTTAGAACGCGAACGCGGAAAAACAGACGCGCCAGTTTTTTCATTCCGCGTTCCGCACTCCGAATTCCGTGTTCAGATCTTTTCCATGGTTCGTTTGCAAAAATTCCTCGCCGAAGCCGGAATCGCTTCGCGGCGGGCCAGCGAAAAAATTATTCTCGCTGGCCAGGTCTGGGTCAACGGCAGGGAGGTTCGCGAACTTGGTTCCAAAGTTGATCCTGACCACGACCGCGTAGAAGTCGATGGGCGGCGGATCAGGACGAAACGAAAAATCTACGTCGCCCTGCACAAACCGCGTCGCTTCCTCTGCGCACGCGAAGATGGTTCCCCGCAGCGGCTGGTCGGCGATTTGCTCCCGCGTGAATGGGGAAATCTGTATTCGGTGGGACGATTGGATTTCGACAGCGAAGGCTTGATATTTATGACTAACGATGGAGATTTTTGTCTCCATTTGACCCATCCGCGGTACGGAGTCCGCAAAACGTATGTGGCGACGGTTGAAGGAAAAGTGGGCGGCGAAGTGTTGCGTCAATTGACGCAGGGCATTAAGGATGCGGGAGAAACTTTAAAGGCGGAAAAAGCACACTTAATTTCCGCCAGCAATTCGCGCAGCGTCATCGAACTCGAAATGTGCGAAGGAAAAAATCGCGAAGTTCGGCGGATGTTTGAATCGCAAGGACTAAATGTGGTCCGATTACAACGCACCAAAATTGGTTCGATCAAGCTGGGCGAATTGCCAGAAGGAAAATGGCGGACATTGACAGAATCCGAGATTAAATCTCTACTTCCAAAATTATGAAATTGATAACGAGGCTCACTTTGGGGTTGATACTTTCTTTCGCTGTGTCGGCTAAGGCGGCGGACACGACCACGCCTGCCGCCACGACGGTTGCCGCACCTGCCGCTGTTCCAGCAAGTCCGCCCGCGTTGGAAACTGCGCCCGCCGCGAAACCTAAGGCCAAAGCGGCAGCAACGAAGTCGAAGAAAGCTGCTGCCATCAAACCCGCCGCGAAATCGGAAGGTCGCGTGGCCATCAATCCACCCGAAACCGGCGTCACGAAACAGGATGCAATCAATGTTCGCGGCCAACCTTCTTTTATCGGTGAAGTCATCACAAAATTGCGCAAAGGTGAATCAGTCACATTGCTGGAGGAAATCACACTCGCAAAAACCAAAAAAGATGAACCGGCCCGTTGGTTCCGAATCACTATGCCGACGAATACTCCGGTTTGGGTCAACGCACACTTTGTTGATCCATCCAGCAAAACGGTTGTTCCAAAAAAATTACAAGTCCGCGGCGGTCCCGGTGAAAATTACAGCGTTGTTGGCACTCTCGAAAAAGGGGTGGTTGTCAAAGAAATCCGCACAACAAACGATTGGATAGAAATCGAGACACCGGCTGACGCTTACGGTTTTGTGGCAGCTGATTTAATCGAACGCTCCGCTCCATCCGCACCAGTGGCACCACCCACTGCGCCTGAAATTGTGGCCGCTCCGCCCGATACTACTCAAGCACCACCGCCTTCTGAGCCAACTGCACCCGTCGCTCAAGAGACGGCGACACCGCCGATTGTGACTCCGCCACCCGTCGTGGTAACTCCTCCACCGGTCGAAGAAGAGCCGCTGCCAAAACGCATCGTGACCCGCGAGGGAATTGTCCGCCGCTCCCTCAATGTTCAAACCCCTTCCTATTACGAATTGGAAAGTCCCGACACCGGCAAAATCATCAATTACCTCTTCAGTTCCAAACCTGGATTCACCTTGAAACCATTGATCGGCTCGCGAATTTCTGTGACTGGAGAAGAGTTGATCGATAAACGATGGAAAAATACGCCCGTCATCGAAATTGAATCTCTCGAACAGCGTTGAGCCGTGGATAATTTGATTGATGGCCGCGCGATTTCCGAGCAACTCCACGCGGAAACAGCCCAACGCGTTTCCGCCCTCAAAGCCGTTGGTATCGAAGCAAAATTAGTTTTCGTTCGCGTGGGCGAAGATGCCGCCTCCAAAGTTTACGTTGGAATGAAAGAGCGGACGAGTGCGCGCGTCGGAATCTTGTCCGAAACGCGAGTCCTACCCGAAAGCACTTCGGAAAGTGAACTGATTGCCCTTCTCCATCGGTTCAATGCAGACAGCAGCGTTCACGCGATTTTGGTTCAAGCTCCCCTGCCCAAGCACATCAGCGAAACAAAAGTTTTCTCAACCGTATTGCCGGACAAAGATGTGGATGGTTTTCATCCAGAGAACGTCGGAAAATTAATGATGGGCGATACCACCGGTTTTCTACCCTGCACACCCGCCGGCGTTCATGAATTGCTGATCCGTTCGCAAATTAAAATTTCCGGCGCGGAAGTGGTCGTGCTGGGACGGGGAAATATTGTCGGCAAACCGATGGCGGCGATGCTGATGCAAAAAGGGAAAAACGCTAATGCCACTGTGACTGTTTGCCATTCGCAAACGCGCGACATCGCGGGTCATTGTCGGCGCGCAGACATTATCATCGCAGCGATTGGCGTCGCGGAATTCGTCAAAGCCGACATGGTAAAACCCGGGGCCACCGTGATTGACGTTGGCGTGAATCGAGTGACGGATGCTTCAGCCAAGGGCGGCTCGCGACTCGTCGGTGATGTTGATTTTGTGCGCGTGCAACCGATTGCCGGAAAGATTACGCCCAACCCCGGCGGTGTTGGCCCGATGACCATCGCCGTGCTCTTGCAAAACACCGTTCGCGCCGCAGAAAAACTCACAACTTAAAACTCAAACTTTCAACTGAATATGCAGGCATCACGAATTCTCCCTGACTTACAATGTGCTTTGATCTGCGAAGATGTGCGGCAGGAAGCCAACGGTAATTTTATCATCATCGGCGTGATCAATTTCATTCGCGTGCCGCAGCTTCCGGTTACTGCGGGCAAGCTTTGTTTCTTCACAAGATGGACGGCTGGCCTCGGCCAATTCACGGAAAATGTGCGATTGATTGCGCCCGACCAAACCACGGTCCTCCGCAAGAGCGAAGTGAAATTCGGCCTCGAAGATTCCGTTATGCACGCCACCAACGTCACCGTTTTTGGCCAGGTGCAATTCGAATTCCCCGGCACTTACTATATCGAAATCATGGTTGATGATGTGATGAAACTTCGTTTTCCATTATCCGTCGCCGTGGTTCAACCACCGCCTGGCACACAACTGCAAAAGCCATCCGCCGCTTGAGCAAAATGCCGCGTGCATTTAGCTGGCGCGAATCAACCGCTCGTTGAGAATCGGGAACCGATGGAAGAAAATGCACAACCGATTGCGAATGCCTGGCAGCCGTTCACGCCCAAGGGTGTCGCGGCTTTCGCGCAATCGCCCCCCTCGCGTTGGATCACGCTCCAATTGATTGTTGCATTCATTGCTGCCTCCGTCGTTATCTGGTTTCTGAACGCGAACTATTCCCCCGCCATTCTGGAAGCAGCTCAACATTCGCCCGACCGCGCCGCCATCGAAGGTGGCCAACTGACAAATCTTTCCTCGGGAATACTGACGCAGAAAAAATTTCTCTCGGTCATTGTTGATCTGGAAGCGACGCGGCAAAGCGGACAAACCTCCGATTTGCAGTTGGAGTTGCGACAGAAATATTTTCAAATCTGCTCCATTCTCGGTTGTGTCATGTTCAATTACCCGCGCGAAACCATTTTGTTAGGGCGCGCCGTTTCAGAGCCTTGGTGGGGCGCCAGGCAACCGGTGATCCTGACCATTTGCGGCGCACTCACGATCGCTGCATTGTTGCTGACCTGGACGCTGTTGTCGTTGGTTTACGCCCCGATGGCAAAGTTGATCGCCTATTTTGCCAACCGCGAATTGTCGTGGCGCGGGAGTTGGCGGCTGGCGTCCGCCTCGCAAATGATGGCCGCGCTTCTAATGACTTTTGCGATTCTTCTCTACGGTTTGCAGGCGTTTGATTTGATTCGTTTTCTTTTCTTTTTCGCCGCGCACTTTTTTGTGTCGTGGGTTTACGTTTTCGCTGCCCCTCATTTTCTCCCGCGCGTTTCAGTCGGAGGTACCATTGCAAAGAATCCTTTCACCTGAAGATATTTGAAGACACGAATTTCACGAATTAACGCGAATTAAAATCTCCTCTCCGGAAATTCGCGAAATTCGCGTCTAGCATATCCGTTTTTCTCCCCTCGACATTCGCAATTCTCCACTCGAAATTTCCGCCATGTCTTTGCCGTATAAAGTCGCGACACTGCTTTACGCTTTCAACGAGCGCGACGAGATTCTTTTGCTCGAACGCGCGCAGGAACCGAATCTCGGCTGCTGGAGTCCGTTCGGCGGAAAATTGATGATGGAAATCGGCGAGTCACCCTACGCCTGTGCCTGTCGCGAGGCCGGGGAAGAAATTGGATTAAATATCCAGCCGTCCGATTTGCATTTGTTTGGCGTCGTCAGCGAACACGGCTATCAAGGCCAGACGCACTGGCTGATTTTTCTTTTAGAAATTAAACCGCGACTCAAAATATTGCCGCCCGTTCATCGCGAAGGAAAATTTGGATTCTTCCGCCGCGACCAACTTGCTTCCTTGAAAATGCCGCAAAGCGATCTCGAACAAATCTGGCCGTTGTTCTGGAAATATCGCGAAGGATTTTTTGCCGCGCATTGTCATTGTCATGCCGATGGGCGGAATGAATGGACGATTGAAGAATCAAGGAATGAGGCATGAAGCACCGGCTGCGTTTGCAGCCTTTGTCGGATTTTATTCAGCGTTCATTTTGCGACCAAAAGTTTGCTAGACAATTAGTTAGCACAAAATTAAGGTCGAACCATGAAACTAGATAGGCTGCAAAAGGCACCTTCTACTTAAATGTTAGGCCGCTCGAACATACACACTTTATGGCAAACCGCGCATACCTAGTTGGCAGCGAGAACGCTGACACCGCTGGCCCCGGCGAAAAGGGCATCAACTACAATCCAGACACCGAGATACTTGCGGGAGCGAGCGTGCTTATCCCAATTTTCTGGTTATCCATATTCGATGAGTCACACCTGAAGGCTCATGTCGTGCAGGAGCATCGCATCCCCACTTTGGTTGCCGATGCCGAGGCGTCGAAGCGTTTGCTCATGCAGCGGCAGGCGGCTGTGCTCGGCGCGTTTGCACAGTGCGAGCCGCATTGGACAGCTTGGGAGCAGTTGATTACCGAAGCATCATTCAAGTTTTTTAAGATAGACGCGACGGAGATTTGGGGCATGGATCCGGATATGTTTGCGAAGCAGCTTCCGCCAGCAGTGCGGTGGTTTTCATCTGGTTCGAGCGATGATTTCGCGATGCTTTTGCGAGCGGCGGAGCTTCCGGTGATTCAGCCACGCGGCTTTCTCGGCGGGCTGCTCGGTGGCGGCGCGCAGCCCGGTTACAACCCGAAGACCAAGACCATCACTGTCGCTACACCACCCGATACGTCGCTCGGTCATTATTTGCATGGTTATTCCTGGGTGAGAGATGTTCCTTGGAAAGACGAGTGATGAGCGAGCGGCCTAATACCTAGATAGGCTGCAAATTTCCTCGCGAGATTAAATTTTCAAAATGGTTTTCACTGCCACATCGCTTGCTTTGGCTCTAACAACGACTTATTCTGCCGCTGCCGTGAAACAACCGTTCATCAACGTCAAAGAAAAAATTGAGGGCTTCGCTGGCAAGCAGACGAAAACTCCGGATGGTCTTCCCACTTTCACAAACTCGGTCGAAGATTCCATCGCGCGGCGGAAAAAATTCGGTGGCATCGGCGTCCCGCGTGGCGTTTATCGTTTCAAAACTCACGAAGAGGCAGACGAATGGATGGCCATAATGCTGGCGCGGAGCAGCCCCGAAAAAACCTGATCGGACGTTCGCTCAATGAGCAACTTGGCGGAGAGCCTCCGCCGGTTTGAGTTTTGAGGAATCGACTTTTGACAGTTCAAACCGCTTCGGGCATTTTTCCCGCATGAGTTCCGAGATCATCTTTGAAGTGACGGAGGCGGAAGAAGGCGGTTATTGCGCCAGCGCGCTCGGCCACGGCATCACCACGCAGGCGGAAACGGTGGAGGAATTGCGCGCCATGGTGCGGGACGCGGTCAGTTGCTTCTTTGATGATGCGCAGCAAGCTCCCAAGATGATTCGCCTGCATTTCGTGCGCGACGAAGTGCTGGCGCGATGAAAACGCCGCGCGACCTTTCCGGTGCGGAATTGGCGAAGGCATTGCGAAAGCTGGGTTATGTGGTCACTCGCCAGTCCGGTTCACATCTACGAATCACCACCCAGGAAAACGGCGAACATCACGAGGTCATTCCAAATCACAGTCCGATAAAAATCGGCACACTAAAAAGCATCCTGCGAAACGTCGCGGCGCATCATCGTGTGGCGGTTTCAGAATTGCTTGAAATGCTGGATATGTAATTTGCTCGCATGGACGAACCCATTATTGATCTACAAAGCGACGAATATTTCATGGGCGAAGCGTTGCGCCAGGCCAAACGCGCTTATGCCGCCGATGAAGTTCCCGTCGGCGCAGTCGTCGTTCGCGAGGGACGAATCATCGCGCGCGCCTTCAATCAGGTTGAAACTTTGAAAGACGCCACGGCGCACGCCGAAATGCTCGCGATCACTCAAGCCGAAGAAGTGCTCGGCGATTGGCGGCTGACCGATTGCACGCTTTACGTCACCAAAGAACCATGCCCGATGTGCGCTGGCGCAATTGTCCATGTGCGACTGGCGCGAGTTGTTTTCGGGGCGAGTGACTTGAAAGGTGGTGCCGCTGGGAGCGCGATGAATCTCCTGCAATTTCCGACGCTCAACCATCAATGCCAAATCACACGAGGCGTGCGTGAAGCGGAGTGTCGTTCGCTTTTGCGAAGTTTTTTTGCCGAGCAGCGGGCGCAGCGCAAAAATAACGACGAACTCTCAGACAGTGGATTCCCCACAGCGGAAAGTAATTCGCTCAACTGACTGAGAGCAGCGAAACTTTTTCGTTCTTCTCGTTGCGGGCAATGCCTTGGGCGCGCGGGTCCAGCGTCGGCTTGCCATCCACGAAAAATTGGTAGTGATGATGCCCGTGATTTAGCTGCACTTGCACGAGCCACGCGCCGTCCGCCTGGCGTTTCATAGGATGCGCGGTGGGATGCCAGTCATTAAAATCTCCAATCAACGAGACGGCGGTCGCTTCAGGCGCAAGGCAGATGAAGTTGACGGGCTTGGCCATTTTTTTAGCGGAATAACGATGGAGTGAATCATGAGATCGATAATTAGAGTGCGACATTTTTAATTTTATACCGAAAAATTCTGGGCAAGTATTTGGGCGAGTTCCAGCTTTAAAAAAATTGACAAGGTGTTTCAGAAAAACCGCGCCTTGAAGGGACGCCTTATTTTTGAACGGCCGAATTTGGGCGTTCCAAAATAGCAATCCACTCTTCGGACAACAACGGTGTTACAGGGAGGAGTTGTCGCAAATAAAGTCCGGTTTCTTTGATTTCATCGAGGAATGCCTTTTTTGTCAGTCGCGGATGCGGAGCCTTCCGCAGTCCCAGCCTATAGCGAAGCCAACGGCTGAAATATTTTAACGTGTATTTGTGGTAGTAACTGATGATGAGAATGGGCGCCAGTCGCGCCATCTCCTTGACAGCGGCCACGCGCACTTTTTTTTCCACAAGATTCATGAATCGAATGCAGAAAACGGCGTCGAATTCATCGTCCCGGAACGGGAGATTGAAAAGATCGCCCTTTTTAAAAACAGGTTTCGGACAGTCTGGATAGGGTTCCGCTTTTTCGGCAACGGCCAGCATCTCTGTTGAAATATCCAACGCGATAACCTGAAATCCCTCGCCAGCCAAATGCCATGAGAAACGACCTGTTCCACAGGGTAGGTCGATGATACGACCCTTGGCGGGAACATGCTTCAGCGCTTTTTTTAAAACCGACCAAACGGTGCGGTTATTCCATCGTCCTTGAAAATCATGGTATCGGCTTGAGTCGTAACGATTCGCTGTTTCAGAATTCTGATAGCGAGTTTGAATTCTCTGCAGGCGGTCTGACATAAGGAAAAAGGATAGTCGCGGATCTTCTTTCTGGACAACGTAAATATCTAGTTCGCCTTCAGAGCATCACAGAACTTCGATCAGAATTCAGTTAACCAGATCTCTCCCGCTTTGAGCTTTTTTTCCTCAAAACCTTTTATGGAAGAGTTTTCAAACCGGGCGCGAATAGTCTTCTCTCGTTTGGAAGAGTTCACAAATTTCACCCAACCCGGTTTGCTAAAAGTATCAAAGGTAAAATCAGAACCTTTCATTTGCATCAAGTGTGCTCCTTTCATTTCGAGCAGAAATGGTCCGGTGGTCAATGCCATCTGCTCAGTCCATTCGAGACGGGGATGATTGCTGATAATGTAAATCATGGGCGTGCGATTCGAAGGCCAGTGCATCAACTCGGTGCATGACTGACCATTTGTTCCGAGTTGTTGTTGTAAGCGCGCGAGATTTTCAACTGCCACAAACGCAGCCGATTCACCACGCAACAACTCAGCCGCTCTGGAATACGAAGCGAATTGATGAAGCTGATTAAACTCCAGTGAGAATGCAAAAGGTGGACCAGCATGGGTGAATGGAAAATGTTCTCCGAGACTTTGTCGCATCGTTCGCACCAGTTCGCGCATCGCCGTGGTTTGCTTAACGCTTCTACTCCGCACCTTAATCAAATTGAGATATAGCCCCATACCTACCAAAGCGGCAATTGTGGTGATTAAAACATTCTTCCTGAACCGCAAGGTGGAAAAACTCTGCGTGAGCCGCGCCAGCTGAATACTGGCCAACAGCGCTGCGGCTGGCATTAGCGGGAGAATTAAGCGGGAACGGTGATGTCCGCCAAACGTAAATATCAGTAGCCCGATCACAAAATAGCAGACCAGAAAACGTTCGAAGCGCCTCTGATGTGCGTCCGGCGAAGGCTCTTTCCAGGCGCGCCATATTCCCAGAATTGCCAGCGGACTCCACGGTGCGAATCCCGTAATGAACCAGAAGAGCGGTTTGTAAAATCCCGGTCCGGACACGCTTTCATTTTCATTACCGATTGCGTGACCAAGCAATTCGTCATTGATCATCTTATGGATTAAATCCGCGCCCACTTGCCAATAAGCCAAAGCAAACCAACCGCCAGTGATCAGAACAAAAAGGATCACACCGTAAAACTGTGAGCCTTTGAGCTGCTGGCGCTCAATTGATTTTCGTTCCCAGACGACTGCCAGCAAACCTGTGGCGGCCAATATCAATCCAAGCGGTCCTTTCGTTAGAGTTGCGGCGGCAGCGGCGATCCAAAACCAGATCCAACCGCGGCCAGTCGTCCATCCCTCAAACGCGGCCAGCGCCGCAAGTGTGACGAACAAAGAGAAAAGCCCATCGTATCGGCACGTCGTCATTTGGCTCAGGGCGGCGTGGGAAATCAGGAAAGTCCAACCGGCAAGAAAACCAACGCGTTCTCCAAAATGCTTTCGTCCTGCGCGAAAAAGAATCCAACTCAACGCCAAAGTCGCTGCGGCTGTGGGCCAGTAAAGAGTCAGACGATTAATTTTTCCACTGAGAACCGTAGCCGATGCCGAAAGCCAGCAGAACATCGGAGGTTTGGAGGCAATACCGCCCCCTTCATCGTGCTGACACATCCATTGATTATTTTCAACTGCATCCGAAACGTAGGCGACCATCCGACGTTCATTATTTTGTCCAATATTTGGAGGCGCGGTCAGGGCAAGGATAAATAACGAGATCGCAATGAAAGCGAGAAAGCTCTTTGAGACAAACCATGAAGGCGTCTGAGAAGGTTCACTGTGTTCTGATTGCGCATTTACAGCACGGGGCGGACTGACGTTTAGAGACATATCATTTTTCTTTTCCGGAGATCGCGTTCGGAAAGGAATTCTGAACGTCGCGCAATCTTCCGCAATAAAGATTTTTGCGAAGGTGTCAGATGAACGCAGCCAAAGTAAATTTTTGCGAATCGAATACGCATGGTGCGGGAGAATTGTTCGTGCGGCGTGGAATAGTTGAGTTGCGCGAGATCTTTTACCAGCCACCGCTCCACTCTCCATCGAGGACGGAACACTCGCGCCAGATCGAGGATTGAAAGCTTAAAGGCAGCGCCTCGGTTCCGAACGAAAATGTGACAAAGATAAAAATCCCGATGAAACCATCCGGCCTGATGTAATCGGCGCGCCAGATCTGCGGCTTCGCGAATCAAATTTTTCTTTTTTATCCAATCCACGTGCGATTGCGAAAACGGCGATTCCTCTAGCCACCGCTCCAGCGATTTGCCTTCCAATCCCGACATCACGATAAAACTTTTTTGACTTACCCCCCAACCGCCGCGCCATCCCCATGCCAATGGTTTGAAAGTCGTAATTCCAATATCTTGAAGCGCCTCGGCCACGCGCACCTCGCGAGCGGCAATCGGTAAACGCGCGCCATCTTCGAACCAGCGTTGAATCAGAGCGCGAAATTTTTCACCGGCATAACGTTTGTAAAAAACAGAACAGGTCTGTCCATCGCGGTTCAATTCCAGCCTGGCACGATAGCGCTTACCCAAACCGGGTTTGGAGAGCGCTTTGCCAGTCGCGTTAAAAAAATCCTCCACGGAACCAAAACCGTTTTCAAGGAAAACAGATTGCCAGGCGGGATCCACAAAGCCTTTTCCAGCACCAGCCAACCGCGAATCGTTTTCACTTTCCGGTCGCTTGATTTGATTGGGTAAAGAATTGCTCATTTCGCTTTCCAGGGTGCGGCCAGATTTTCGCCTACTTGATTCCACCACCAACGCCAATCGTTGAACTTTCGGATCCGACAATATTCTTTCAGGAAACGGAGTCGCTCGCTTTTTGAAATATTTCCACGCCGCGCAAAACCTCGCGCAAGCCGGGCGACTTCGATTGCCGCACGTTTGTTCGAAATTTCCTGGATGAAATGCAGAGCGTCTAGATCAATTAATTGCGGAATGTCCTGAGCATCGAAAAGAATGTTGGTCTCCTTAAGATCACGATGAGAGAAACCTTCGTCGTGTACTTTCGCCAAAAGTTCAGCGAGCTTGATGATTCGATCCCCGCGCTCGCCGATTCGCTGCCATGGGAAAGCGGCACCAGCAACTTCTTCCATGACAAAATATCCGCGCATCACAAATCCAAATCGACGCCAGTCTGCGTAGGCGATGGGGCGCGGTGTGGCAATTTTTAGTAGCTCCAGATGACGCGCCGTTCGGAATCCTCGGCGCGCACGGGACGAGCGGAAAACATCGAAAACGACAGTGCTTACTTTTTTGAAGTTGAATCGTTTTAATACGAAACCATCGGCGCAACCAACTGTGGATCGAGTTCCGTTCTTCAAAATCCGGGCACGCGTTGCAAGAAAGAAATCCGGCTGTTTTAGAATGGATTCTAATTTCTCATTCCACGAGCTCTGACGCACGCGCCAGGTCAAGCCGGCTATTTTTTTTGGCGAAAATGCCTGGCGATGTTCAAAAAGCAATTTGAGTTTGCTGGGAATAGAGGCTCGGTCCCTCGTTTGAGCACGTTGATCAAGTTCCTCCTGATATTCGACAAAATCGTTTCCATACGCTTCCAAAAACTCGCGTTTCAACGGAAACCGGCGATTCAACGTGGTCAGATTCTCCAGGCGCTGTTCGATGCTGATGGATGGAAGAATTTTTATATTGTCCAGATCGACCAGGCAAAACTCGTTGAACTGTGAAGAATAAAGAAGATTGGAGAGGTGAAGATCAGCGTGAAAAACGGCGCGGTCATGAAGTTGACGCAGAAATTTTCCAAGAGCCGCTTCGAGCGGACCTGAGATTTCAGAGGGATTCAGCGGCACACAACCGGGCAGCCCTTCGGTGATTAATGTGCTCTTCAACAAGCCACGCCAATTTCGCAACTCACCGTGTGCGTGGTGCGGGACGACTGGAATTCCAAGTCCTTGCAAGCGTGGTGCCAATTCCCATTCAGCACGGCTCGGCGGAGCTTTGAAGAAGTATTTGAACGACTTAAACCCCTGTGCGCCATAGAAGTAATTTTTTACGTAAAACACACGTCCTTCGAAGTGATGGCGGGTGACTAATTTTGCTGGCGTCCGTTTGACCGTTTCCGCGGCGCTTTCCATAACCGGAACGAGAAGTTGCCCAAAGAGCGGCGCTTCCCACGTCATGCCATCAAGTTTATGTCGAACCACGTCCGATTTTAGGTACGCGGCTTCTGAGCGTCAACTGCGCTGCTGGAATTGCATTTGCAAAAGAGCGGGAAATTAGACAGAACACGGGAAATGCTTTTCTATCTCGCGTCCGATTTCCCCGACTGGGATGATGAAAAACTATTCTGCTGATGAAAATTGCTTTTATCCGCCAACGTTTCGCCGCCTTCGGTGGTGCCGAATGTTACATGAATTTACTCATCGAGAACCTCTCGATTCGTGGGCACGAGATTCACGTGTTGGCTAATCAATGGGATAACATTGCTGCTAACAAAAATGTGGTTTGGCACCGCATCCCGATGATTCGCGCGCTTTCGTTTCTGCGTGCGCTTTCGTTTGCGCACAATTGCAAGAAAGCCGTTCAGGAGACGCCCTTTGATTTGGTCATCAGTTTGGATCGGACATTGCATCAGGATATTTATCGATCCGCCGATGGTTGCCATCGCGAATTTTTCTCGAGGCGAATGGCTTATTCATCGCCCCTGCGTCGGCTTCGCTTGAGGCTGAATCCGCTAAACTACATTTTATTGTGGTTGGAGAAACAGACCTATTCCCCGCAAAACACTCGCGCCATCGTTGCGTTGTCGTATCGCGTGAAGGACGAGATTATTCGGCACTACGCTTTTCCGGCGGAGCGAATTCACGTGATCCATAATGGCGTCGATATCGAGCGATTCAAACTTACTGCGCCTCGAAAGGATGACGGCAAATTTGTTCTCCTGTTCGTTGGTTCGGGCTTCGAAAGAAAAGGGCTTCGTTTCTGCGTGCAAGCACTAGCCAAACTTCCGGAGAATGTTGAACTTCATGTGGTTGGCAAAGGAAGCATCCGATCGTATCAGCACCTCGCGAAAAAATTGGAAGTCGCCGGTCGCGTCATTTTCAAAGGGCCGCTCCAAAGCATAGAAAAAATTTATCCAGAAGCGGATCTGCTGGTGCATCCGGCGATTTATGAACCATTTGGGAATGTTGTATTGGAAGCGATGGCGTGCGGACTTCCCGTCGTCGCGGCGCGCTTTGTGGGAGCTTCAGAAATTATTGTTCCTGGAAAAAACGGGGATGTCGTTCAAAATCCCAGGAACGTTGACGAACTCGCGTCCGCCATCCGCCGATTACTAGATCGAAAAGTCCTCGCAAACATGGCCGCTTCAGCGAGAGAAACCGCTGAAGCCCATTCCATCACTGGCTATGTAGATAAAATTTTGGAAGTGATTCGGTCAATGCCCTGAAGAGCGGTTTATACCGCGAGTGATTCAGCTGCCTTCAGCTTTCTTCGCGCGATCAAATCTGCAAAGAGCGAGAGATATTGATCTGTAATTCTTGGCCAATCGAAGCGCTTGGATTTTTGATGAGAAGCTTTCGCCATTCTGCCGCGAGCATCTGGATTTTTTGCAATTGTCTCCAATGCAAAACCTAAACTGTCTGCTCTTCCCGGTTCAACCAAAAATCCGTTTTCGTTGTCGTTCACGAGATCGACAATTCCTCCAACGCGACTTCCCACAATCGGCTGTCCACTTGCGAGCCCTTCCAAAACGACAATCGGCAAACCTTCCCAGCTTTTCGTTGGGACAACCAGGCAGAGTGCATTTTGCAACAGCCATAATTTTTCTTCTCCATGCACCAGTCCGAGAAAGTGAATGCGATCCGCCGCTCCAGATTGCGAAGCTTGCTGGTGTAATGCGTCGCGGTCCGGACCGTCGCCGCCGATTACGAGATGGAGGCTCTGATCATTGCCCGCTGCCCGGTCAAAAGCCTCGATCAAAATATTGATTCCCTTTCTGGGATGGAATCGCCCGAGAAACAGGAAGAACCTGGATTGATTTGGATCAAAGAAATTCTTGATTCTCTCTGATTGTGGGGCAACTCGTTCGAAAGCCGCGCAATCAACTCCATTGCTGATTTCAACTAAATGATCGGCACATTTCGGCGCCAGCTTTAAGGCTCGCCCTTTAAGGTAGGCGCTGATCGCAGTCACGGCGTCCACGCCCTCAAGCGTTTCTCGAATTCTCGCCGCAACCAGCGGACGATCTCGAAACCGCGATGTTTCGGCGATATCGCTCCCGTGTGGCGTAACGATTACGGGAATATTCAATTCGGCCCCGACCTGGCGGGCCATGTATCCAGTCGGATAACTGGAATGACTATGGATGATTTCAAAAGGCCATTCCCGATGCAGTCGAAGCAAAGCACGCCGAAGCACGCCAATGTCCCAGACCTGCGAAAATGGTTTTCGAAAACGCGTTATGCGATAAGGCACATCGAGTTTTCCTGGCGTTCCCCTGTTGGTCAGATGCTGAGCCAAAACCCGGGATTCGTGACCAGCTTGGTTGAATTGTCTGGTAAGTTGGTCAACCACGGCTTCGTGGCCACCAATTTTGGGCAGGAATGTTGAAGTTAGCGCACAAATCCGCATTCCGGAAAACGTGTCGCAAAAAAAATCAAAACTCAAGGAGAAGCCCTTGTTTCACTACGATCGCTGCGACAATTAGATAATCTCTCTTGCTGTCAAATCCGGCGGATGCCTTTAATAAGCCACTTTATCCAGTCCAAATGGACACACTATTTTGACGAACGTCGCCAATCAGACCCAGCGCGATGTAAGCGTGACAAAACTATGCATATTCGCAAAGCGGGGAAGAAACTAGCAAGGCGGCTGAATAACATTTTGCATCTTTGCCGAGGCACGTATCTCTCGGTTGAAAATGTGAGTGGCCTGGATTTGCACCGTCTGGCCATTCCTTTGGTAAAATTTTTTCCTAGCCGGTTACGCATTATCCTCAACTGGGATTTTCTACCGGATCGGCGGAGTGTTTCTGGAGATCCCTTCGAGCACTCGGCGCATTTGCAATTCGCCCGAGAATATCTGGCCGACCAAAGCTTTGATTACAGAAAGACGGAGTATTACAAATCGATCGTCGAAGGACGATTAGCGCGACGCAGTCGCGGTGGTGCGCAAGCCGAAAAAACCTCTCTTGAATTCATTGCCCTTATCAACAAGATCAGAAGCGAGGGTTATCAGCCTGAAAAATATGGAGCGATTAGCCTGGTCAAGTGCGTTGATGGAAGTGTGATGGTTCTGAACGGAAAACATCGCCTTGCCACGTTGATGGCGCTGAAGGTAAACGACTTTCCGGTCGTCTTTTGCTTCGATAATGAAATCCGCGCAAAAGCACAGGCACGCCGCGATGCAGTATGGCCCGAGCAATTTTTTAAGAAAAGCCTGGCAGCGGTTGATAAAATCGGGACGCCCGCAATCGGCAAAGAAAAGGAAATCACCTCTTTGCTCCAATCCCTCAAAGCGGAGCCATTAACGGCGCGGGGCGAGGTGTATCATCAAATTCCTTTTTACGAATTTCGCAATCTCCGAACCCAAATTCATTACTCCGAAACCTACCGTCGGCTTTCCATGATCCTGTCGCGTTACTCCGATTTCCGCGGCAAAAAAATTCTTGATCTCGGCTGCAATGTTGGTTTCTACAGTTTTTCACTGGCAAAGCGCGGGGCCGATGTCACCGGAGTGGAGTTGCGCAAGGAATGTTTTGATGTCGCCCAGGCAGTGGCAAAAATTTATGAATTGCCCATCCTGTTTTTGAATCAGCCGTTGGCCTCAGACTTTTTTGCGACGCAAAATCGGGAATATGATTTAACGCTTTGTTTTTCGATGCTCCAGTGGGTGATCGCCCAGAAAGGAATGGAGGAGGGCCAAAAAATCTTGCGCGGAATATCCGACAATTCAAAAGCGCTCTTCTTTGATATTTCAGTCAACACCGGAAAGGCCTGCCTGACCTGCCCGCCTGGTGAAGAACTGTCCTTTGTGGAAAATTTTTTACGCCAAGGCACTTCCTACACGACAATCACGCACATGGGAGACGTTCAACCACACGGACGCGACATTCGCCACGTCTTTTATTGTTCCCGCTAATCGCGGGCGAAGATCAACGAGATATGGAAAATGTGAAGAATGTCTGGTTACGGATGACCGTTTCAAAAACCTCGCGCGAAGTAAAGACGCGAGGTCTCACCTATCTCTCGTGGAAAAAACTTAAAAATATCGAGAACTGCGTCCGTAAGCTGGAGAAAACGCACGTGCCCGGTTTGTTTTTGGAAACCGGGGTTGCCCTCGGCGGCTCATCCATTGTCATGGCCAATTTGATGGGAGCGTCCCGCCAGTTCCGCGGTTACGATGTCTTTGAGATGATTCCATCGCCCTCCGACCAAGATGATCCGGAGAGCAGAGCCCGTTACGAAACCATCAAGAGCGGCAAAGCCAAGGGAATCAAAGGTAAAGCTTACTACGGTTACATCGAAAATCTTTACGATCAGGTCTCAAAAACGTTTCTCGAGTTTGGATTGAATCTGGACGGCAACCGCATCTCTTTGCACAAAGGTTTATTCGAAAAAACATTGCACTTTACGAACACAGAAGCGGTCGCTTTGGCCCATTTGGATTGCGATTGGTATGATCCAGTGAAGCTTTGTCTCGACCGGATCTATCCCGTGTTGAGTCCTGGTGGGATTCTAATTATTGACGATTATTTTTGCTACGGCGGATGCAAGAAAGCCACTGACGAATTTCTTGCGCTGCATCCCGATTTGAAAATAATCGTGGCCGACGAGCATTTGATTCTGCAACGTCGAAGCTAAAGGTGAAGAAAATACTTATCACCAACACCGTCGCGCTCAATGGTGGAGATGCCGCCATTCTTCAAGCCGTACTCCGTCTTTTGCGCGAAGCATTTGGTGAAAGTACCGAGTTCATTGTTTACGACAATGCTCCCGAGGTGGCAAAGCGTTATTATCCCGAAATCCATTTCCGCAAATTACTTTACTGGCGCGCCGTCCCCGATTCCCGTGTGGGCATTTATCGAAGCGCCGTCCAACGCTGGAATCTTGCCAGGATGCGCCTGGCCATGTTGTTTTGGAAAAAATCACCGGCGATGGCACGCACTTTTCTAACTCACGAGGAAAGGATCGATTTTGCAAACTATTCCAATGCTACTCTGGTTGTCAGCACCGGAGGCACTTATCTCGTCGAGCATTATTCGCTCGCGCCGCGAATTTTTGATTACCAGCTTTGCCTCACGATGGGACGTCCTCTCGTGTTTTTCACGCAATCACTGGGGCCTTTTCGCAACCCGTCCTTCGCAAAACAGCTTCGCGAAATTTTTGCAAAAGCACGCTTGATCCTGTTGCGTGATCAACAATCTTTGGAAAATCTTCGTGCGCTGAATCTTCAAGCATTTAATGCTCAGGTTTCCTCCGACGCGGTCTTTGCGTTGGCAAATCCTGCAATTTTGAAACAAGCAGGAAAAACCGTTTTGCACTCGAACAAGCGCATCAAAGTGGCCATTTCTGTTCGAGACTGGCGACGGTTTGCAACTGTGTCGCGAGCAGATGGGATGAACAAATATAAGGAGGCGATCCACGCCCTGATCATTCATCTCGTCGAAAAACATAATGCTGAGGTGGTCTTCATCTCCACTTGTCAGGGCATACCCGAATATCAGTTCGACGACTCGAAAGTTGCTGCGAAAATTTTCCAAAATTTGCCAGAGGCCATTCAATCACATGCGCAGGTTAACTCTGAGTTTTGGGCGACTGACCAATTGATTTCGCACTTGGAGCAATTCGATGTCGTGATCGGAACACGAATGCACTTTTGCATTTTAAGTCTGCTGGCGGGCGTTCCGGTTCTGCCGATTGCTTACGAATTCAAAACGAATGAACTCTTTTCCCGCCTGGGATTGGGAGCATGGATTCAAAACATTGAAACTTTAGAGTCGGAAAAACTGCTAAAGTCTTTTGACGAATTCTTAAAGGCCCTTCCGACACTTCGTGAATCGCTTTTCGACAAAGTGGAATTGGAAAGACAACGCGCCCTCGAATCCGGGGCCGCAGTCAAAACGGCAATGGGCAGCCTGTGAATCTGTCAGCGCCGGTTAGTGCGATCGGATCCCTTGCTTTCTGGCCATATCGGAAAAAACGCCACCAGCGCAAATCAATTCAGCGAAACTCCCCTGCTCCACGATTTCGCCGCGAGACATGACGACGATCAGATTCATTGATCTCAATGTGGAGAGGCGATGCGCAACACAGATCACGGTTCGGTTCTCCTCGAGCTTTTCTATCGCGGCCTGAACCTCCGCT
>JBKJOA010000329.1:0-2938 GCA_046593365.1 Limisphaerales bacterium | reverse complement strand
ATCTGCGCTTACATCGTCAAACGGTTGCGCGACAAAAGTTCAAGGAAATCAGAAAAGCGATCTGCTCCCTCAAAGCGAAACTTGCCGGTGTAATGCTGGCGTTCGCCGCACATGGCTTCGATAGGTTAAATCCGCGATCAACGGAAGATGATCCGAGGCAACGCGCGTCCAATGATTTTTCGGAACGAGGATTTTTTCCGTCTCAAAATGCGATGAAACAAAAATGTGATCGATGCGCACGAAGGGCAGAAAGGCGGAAAAAGTTTTTTGCGGTTTATGATTTTTCATATTTCGCTGCACATCGTAGAGGCGCTTATTAACGGCTTGATACGCTTGGGAATCTGGTTGGGTATTGAAATCGCCGCAGAGAATGACCGGTTCATCCTCGTGAATTCCGCCGATCCATTTTTTCCCCATTAGCTCCATAATTTGTTCCAACCGCTCGCCTCGGCCAAGTCCCAAATGTGTGCTGAGAAAATGCAGACGAATTCCATCAATTTCAACGCAACCCCAAAGCGCGCCACGCGGTTCTTTTCTTTTGGAGCCAGCCTCGTTCGCAAAAGTCTCGATGCGAATAATTTCGACGGGGAACCGACTGAGAATGGCGTGTCCATAATGTTCGGGGCCGCATTTTACGGTCGGGCAAAAGTAGGCGTGCATGCCGACCTTGTCCGCGATCATTTGCGTTTGATCGTGGCCGTGCGAACGAGTCCGACCCACATCAATTTCCTGTAACGCCACGATGTCGGGATCGCTCATCTCGATGACTTGAGCGATCCTATCTGGAGAAGTTCTTCCGTCCATGCCGCGACAGCTATGCACATTGTAGGACATCACGCGCAGCGGCTTTCCTTCGAGCATTTCCCTTTTACGCGACGGAAGTTTTTTTCGACCAAGAAAATGGAGCGCCGCCGAACGCAACTCGCTGGCTCGAATAAATTCTTTGGATGACTCCGGCAGTCGCGTTGTCCGAGGCAACAAACAAAACCCTTGAGTTTCATCGAGTCCTGGGCCGGCGTGTGCGCCTTGTTCAATTGGAAATGTCCACGCAGGAGCATCGGGACTCCAGCCCAACAAAATTAAATCGCCAGCGCATTCGTGTTCGCAAAGGGCAATCAAATCATGCGCGACGGCTCCTTTGAGTTCTCCGGGATGCGGCAGAAATGACTCGGCATCTTCAGGAAGCGCGATCATTCCGCGCGAATGGATCCAAGCAACCTGGCCCGGCGCGGTTTTAAATAGAACTCCTGGAACATGACCGGTTTTAACGAGACGCTCGGCAAATTCGCGCTTCTCCTCAGTGTTCAGCGGATTGGCCAAATAGACGTGACCAACTGGCCCCATTGCGGCGACGGAGAAAGATTTTTCCTCTTCTTCGGTTAACAATCCTTCCTTCTCCTGTTTTTCGAAATAACACTGCGCCGCTTTTTTCCTCGTCCAGTTTAACTTGGAGGGCGGTTGCTGTTTACGGGCGCGACGCACGGCGGCTCTTTTTTCCACGCTGCCCAAAGCGTTCTCGATGGCCTGTTCCACTCCGCCGGGAAATTTTTCTTCAAATGAACGCGTCGCTTCCTGGCCGTGGTCGGAAAAAAACCAGACTTGATAATCGCGTCGCGTCGAGCGTTGCGCCTCGCGGTAAAGTCGGTGGATCGCGTAATCAATACCTTTGAGACTCCAATGTGCGAAAAGTGAGTTGGGACCGCGACGGTGCGATTGTTCATCGTAGCCGAGAAAATTTACGTGAACGATAGGCAAACCGCGCGCGAGATCGATTTTAGCGCCAACCGTAATATATTCGCGCAGGGCAACGCAGACGCTGATCCGCACAAAAAGAAATTTGATTTCTTTGAAAAGGTTTTCCCCTTTGTAAATCCCGCGAATCGAATCCCAAAGAGCCACAAAAAATTCCACGATGGAAAGCGCGATCAGTCGAAGCACTGATGGAAATTGCAGCGCGACAATGGAAAGAAATCCGAAAAGCGAAGCGGACTTCCACAAATCTCCCGGCCCAATGCTCGCGCCGCAAAAATGGCTTTCAGCCTGGGTCGCTCCGCCCGTGTAAATATTGGACCACGAACTTCCACCTTTCAGCAAACCCTCGCCTTTCTCTCCTAATTTTTCTTCGACGGCTTTTGCGCAAGCGGGTTGGAACATGGTCAGAACACGTTTGCTCGCCCGCTCTAAAAAGCTGAACGCGGGCACCGCGCATTTGACACCATAATATAATTCGCCTTGCACCGCGGGCGTAGTGGAAGGAATTCCAGAATAAAAAGTGGATAAGGCGTAGTTCTGACGCTGCAAAATATTTTTTAAAAATGGAAGCCTGCCACGGTGGAGAGCGCGCTCCATTTGCCGACGTGACAAGCCGTCAATCTGAATCAATAAAATACCGGGCTCGGTGCTGGTATTTTCGGAAGTGGAAAGTCGAAGCCGGCGGATGGCCCATTCGCTTCGGTTGATGCGACGGCGCGTCCTTCGCAAAAAATGGTCAATGTGATCAAACAAGCGCGGCCTCTTCTTTTGGCATTTCTTCTTTCTTTTCGTCGCCGGTCAACGCGTTGATTGCGCAAGCCGCCTTGTCAGCGATTAATTTCCATTCAACCTCAATCCGCTTCATCAGGTTCGCCCAGGGTTCATCTTTTTCAATGTGGCGCTGACGACGCGTTTGTTTGCGAATCTCCTCGTAAAATTCCAACGCTTTTTTCGCCGATCGTTTCATGGAAAATTTTTGCGCAGTGCATTGCGCGCCCACTTTCAATTGATCGCGCAATTTTGTTTCTTTTAAAATTTTGCCGAGGCAGGTCGCGAATTCCTCCTCGCTCGCTTTGGCATCGAGCAGGAATCCGTTTTTCCCGTTCTGCACAACTTCTCGCACGCCCGACGCATTCAGCGCGACTACCGGCAAACCTGCCGCCATCGCTTCGGCAATCACCATGCC
>JBKJOA010000323.1:0-4063 GCA_046593365.1 Limisphaerales bacterium | reverse complement strand
GCCCTTACGATTTTGTCCATTTGGCGATGCTTGCTATCGATGGAGAGGTCTGTGGCCGAACCAAACTACAGAAAACCATTTATTTGACTTTTCCGTGCGCATTCTTCCAGTGGCGAGGTTTCTTCCATTCCGTCCGGCCAGTGGCCGGACGGGACAGGCGGGGCGCCTGTGCCCACCCATTTCAATTTCGGAGTTCGGGTTAAAAGACCAGATTTACGATGATTGAATTCTCCCGCTGCATTGCCATGGAGTTTCGCCAGCCAGAATTCCTGCCGATGCCAGTTTGCATTGCGCGTGAGCGCACGTCTCTTTTCGGGAAACCATTCGCAAGTCTTGGGCAGACCACCATCCGTGAACGAAGATGGCGGTTTGGTATTTGGGCAGAACGATGTCTGGTCGGACGAAGGGGGCATTCTTCGGTAGGGAACGTTCCACGTCGGTGGAACTCGTCCCTAACCGGTTGCGCGGAAGTTTAAAAATCCGGTCATCCGAAGAGATTGCCTTCGGCCTTCTGTCTGTCTTGAAACGGCTGAGGCAGATTGGATTTCGAATTCTTTAAAAAAGGGCGAGCCTAATCATGAAGGATCTCAACCAAAGAAAGCTCTGCTAGATAAATTCCCACAACATAACCCCGACCGAAGTCCACCATGGCGACTGGCAACCCGTTTGTGGCTGTGAAGACTGACACCACCTTTGCAATCGCGCCTCTCCCCTCCGGTTGGCTGAGTCTGCCTTCCAAAATATCTTGCACATAGCTGTAACGTTTAATTTCGCCAGCGGTCATCACCCAATACCAGCCCCTGTCTCTCAACTTTGCTTCAACTGATCCCTTCCCTGCGACTTGGCTGGAATACCAGGTGGTCAGGGGAAATTCGATTGGACGGGACTGAACTGCCTGTTGAGAGAAAAAAACGGCGAATAGTAGAATAAAAAGAAGCTTCATATATTTCCGCGATTCCATACAAGCAGAGTACTTTTGTCGATACAATTCAGTCTTCGTGGCGAAACTCAATGATGTAAGACATACGCCGGAATGTTGAGGAGAAACTTTGGAATTCCGCGTTGAACCAATGGGATGGGGCTTCTTTTTTATTAATGCTAATCCCATCGTTCCCAACTCCTTGTAAAACGTGCGGGGCCCGTCTCTTCGAAACATCAACTTGCTACAAAAGCGACCGTTCGTATTTCGCATTCACAAAGCAATCGATCCCTAAATCTTTCAAGGGATCTGCGTCCGCGCTGCCATAGCCGTAGTGCAGGTGTCGCCGCCAACCTTCGGCGTGTTTGAACTTTTTCGACAGGTGGCCAACTTTCAAGGAAACCTCCTCCATTGTTTGCAAATAGGAATTCAGCTTTTGACTCGAATCCAGCCAACTTTGCTGGCTTTGGTGTGCCTTCAATGCTTCCAATTTTGTTCCATGAACAGAAGTGGTGTTGACGAAGGCGTCGGGAACGATTTTGCGTCTCAGATTGTCTGTCAAGCTGTGGGGCATGCCGTGATAAATCGTGCAGTCATACGCTTCGGTTGGTCGCGACGGAATGGATTTGAAATTGGGCATTCCGCGCGCGAACGCCGCGGTCACGGCCAGTCGGCAGGTGTTCATGTGATCTTCCATGTAATCGGCAGGCGAATGGGTGAGCAGGATCGTCGGCTTCACTGCGCGAATGACGGCGGCCAGACGCCGCAGCGTTTTCAAATCGTAAAAAATTTCCAGATCGTTGCAGAACGGCGGATGAAAATGTGCGCCGAGAATTTGCGCGGCTTTTTTTGCTTCCTTCAATCGAATTCTTGCCGTGGTCCCGGAATCGGTTTCGATGCTCCCGCAGTTTCCGCGTGAGAGATTCAGGTAATGAATTTCGTAGCCCGCTTTATTGAGAAGCAACAATGTGCCCGCCATCATGAATTCGATGTCGTCAGGATGCGCGGCGATGGCGAGCGCGGTTTTAGATTTGATGGCCACAAGAAAAACTCAATGCTTCTTCTTCGCGTGAATTTCTGCCGAATGGTCCGCCGCGAAAATGACTTCGTGCGAGCGGAGCGCTTGAGTGAGATTGGTCAGCGGCATCTCCTCGCCTTTTTCGAGCGCGCTGAAAAAGGTATCGAATTGCGTTTGGTAGGGGTGATCGGAAACATCCCCGGAATCGAGCAATTTCATGGAAAGCTCGCTCCACTTGGCCTTGTTCAATCCACCGAGATGAGTGGAATAAAATTTATTGTCGAGCAATGTCCCTTCGCTACCCACCAGATGCGTGTGGAAATAATACGGTTGCAGACAATCAATGACCGACGCGCATTTGCCGACACGGCCATCTTTAAATTTCAAAATCGTGACGCTCGTGGTCGGGTACTCATAGTTGGCGAAGTTCTTGTTCGTTGAATGCGTTGAGTAACTGCTGACAGTTTCAACTTCGCCATCCATGCAGAGCAGCAACGCATCCATCGCGTGACAACCTGCCGAAAGCAAACTACTGCCGCCCGCATTCTTTTTGGTGTTCCAGCGGTACTGGCCATACCAGGGCCCGATGCCGTGGTAGTAATCGACCTCAGCGTAGTGAATGCGACCAAGCAAACCTCGGTCGAGAATGGTTTTGGTTGTCAGGAATTGACTGGAAAAGCGACACTCGAAACAAACGCACGTTTTGACCTTCGCTTCTTCAACCGCATGCTTGATCGCCAGACAATCATCCCAATTCAGCGCGAGCGGTTTTTCCATGATCAAATGCTTGCCGGCCTGTGCAGCGGCCACGGCGTGATCGCGATGTTGATACGGATAGCTGCAAACGGATACCACGTGCAAATCTTTTTGCGCGAGCATCGCTCCAAGATTGGTGTAGGTGGAAATTTTACTGCCATACTTAATACTCAACTCTGGGGCATTCAGCGCGCGCGAAGAGTAGATGGCGGTGACTTGCGCATGAGGGCTGGCGTTGATGGCAGCGATGTGTGCCGTGGCGACCCAACCGTATCCGATGATTCCGACGTTATATTTTTTCACAATGGCTCCTGTGTTTGGAAAACGAGTTCGACAACATGCTGAATGGCACAGAATTTAAGCGGGTATGTCAAAAGAAATTGGGGATTGTGAATGGAAAAAACTCATCAGTTGACCAATTTGCCATCTCGAAGCTCAATTTGACGCTGCATTCTTGCTGCGAGGTCAAGTGCGTGCGTCACGAGAACCAGCGTCACATTTTCTTCGCGATTCAGTTCACAGAGTAATTTTGCCAGTTCCTGTGAATTCACCCGATCCAGAGCACCGGTGGGTTCGTCCGCCAATAAAAGTTTGGGCTGGTTGATGAGCGCACGAACCACCGCGACTCTTTGACGTTCTCCGCCTGAAATTTGTCCCGGACGATGGGAAAGCCGTTCGCCGAGTCCGACACGTTTTAAAAGTTGAATTCCACGCTCCTTGGCTCCGGCGCGCAACGCTTTGTTTTTGGAGGCGAGGGTCGGCACCAAAATATTTTCCAACACACTGCATTGCGGAAGGAGATGGTGTGCCTGAAAAATAAAACCGATGTGTTCGTTGCGGATTTTCGCGAGACTTTCTTCGTTCAAAGAATTTAGCGGCACGCCCTCCAACAAGACCGTCCCGCTGGAGGGTTTATCAAGTGTACCAATGATGTTGAGAAGCGTACTCTTGCCGCAACCCGATGGGCCGACGACCGCGAGAGATTCTCCTTTGCGCAACCGGAGCGAAATGCCGGTGAGAACCGTGACATCGTCGCCACTTTCGAGCTTGTAGTTTTTCGTGACCTCACGCAGTTCTAGAATGGATTCAGGAGGCAACATCTGGGCACAGCAAAGCTGCGGTTTACCCTTCGAGCAATAAAAAAACCACGTCGCAATCGCGTTAGGATCATTCTCTTCCGCCCGCGTGCTGGTTCAAAGGGGTGCAAACTGCAGGTCGTCCTGAGAAATAGCGCAGCGCTAAACGAAACGGCTTCTCATAGAAGTTAACGGGCCATTCTCTTTGCTGGATGCAATCTTCCGGCGATACGGATTCGACTTTGTTTTTTTGGGAATTAGGCGCGGCCCTAGAAAAACTTCCGAAAAACAACA
>JBKJOA010000265.1:0-2583 GCA_046593365.1 Limisphaerales bacterium | reverse complement strand
TCAGGCGGCAGAGCGCGGAAACCGCCTGAAGGCGGAACTCCGAACGCCGCCGGGTTGAAGCTCAAATGAGTTTTCAAACAGGCTCTTAGGGAAAAACCAGCCGAATGAACGGGACCTATCGTCTTACTTTATGTGATATCGAAGGAGACTGGTTCAGATCGGTCATTCAACTGGGTACAGACGGCGCACATGCTGTAAGTCAATTTAAATTGCAGGATGCCTCAAACCGATCAACCATGAAAATCAGGGGCAATCTCTTCCTCCTGCCCGCGCTGATAGCCGGTCTCGGCTTGACCCTAGCTGGTCGGGTGACGGCACAGCCCTTCACTGTGCTTCACACTTTCACGTCAGTTTCTGGTTCCAATGCAACGAACAGTGATGGAGCTTATCCGTATGCCGAATTGATTTTATCGGGCAACACTTTGTATGGGACGGCAAAGTATGGCGGCAGTTCTGGAAAGGGCACGGTGTTCGCCGTTAACACTAATGGTATTGGTTTTACGACCCCCTATAATTTCAATGGTGGCAGCGACGGCGCCAATCCGTATGCCGGTCTGATTTTATCGGGCAGCACCCTCTATGGAACCGCAAGTGCTGGCGGAAGTTTGGGCGCTGGCACGGTGTTTGCCCTCAACATCGCTGGCACAGATTTTACGGTTCTGCATAGTTTCACGCTGCCTGACCCTAGCGGCAACAATAGCAACGGAGCTTATCCTTATGCCGGATTGATTTTGTCGGGCAACACCCTGTTTGGGGCAGCGAATGATGGTGGCAGTTCGGGCAAGGGCACAGTGTTTGCCGTCAAAACCAATAGCTCGAGTTTTACGACCCTGCACAGTTTCAGTAGTGGCAGCGGCGGAGCTTATTCATCGGCCGGTTTGATTTTATCGGGCAACACCTTGTATGGGACGGATTACGGTAATTTGGGCAAGGGCACGGTGTTCGCCATCAACACCAATGGCACGGATTTCACCAACCACTACGCTTTCACGCCGGGTAATTTGAATGGCAATGGCATCCTCACAAATAGCGATGGAGCTAATCCGCACGCTAAATTGATTTTATCAGACAATACCCTTTATGGGACAACAGAGTATGGCGGCAGTTCGGGCAAGGGCACGGTATTCGCAATTAACGTCGATGGCACGGGCTTTACGAATCTCCATAGTTTCGCGGCGGGTGCATATAATTCTTTAGGTCGCTATACTAACAGCGACGGAGCTAATCCGTCCGCCGGATTAATTTTATCGACCAACACCCTGTATGGGACGGCTTATATTGGCGGCAGTTCGGGCAATGGCACGGTGTTTGCAATCAATCCCAATGGAACAGGTTTCAAAAATCTGCATAGTTTCACCGCGACCCCTCCTTATCCTGTAGCTCAAACCAACAGCGACGGAGCCAATCCGACTGCCGGTCTGATTTTGTCTGGCAACACCTTGTATGGGACGACGGCTTATGGCGGGAGTTCAGGCAATGGCACGGTATTCAGTCTGTCGTTGGAGTCAGTCAGGATTAGCGAGCCGCACCTGACAATCATTCATTCGGGGACAAATGTTATTTTGACATGGCCGATTAATACCGCCGGGTTCATGTTGCAATCCGCGCTGTCTCTCACCGGGACATTCACCAACATTCCGGGCGCGACAAGTCCTTGCACCAATCCTATCGTCGGCTTACAGCAATTTTACCGGTTAAGCCAGTAAATGCCTGGTTGCCGGTGATCGAACTCGAACTAATTGTGCCTATGGATAACCGAATTGGAAAACGCGGTAGAATCTTTTGGCCACACTGAGCGGCGCGGTGATGGTGGCGGGAGGGCCGCCATCGGTCCAATTCGCGGTGGGACCTCCGGCGGTCACTCCGCCGGTTGGCGAGGCGAACCAAGTGTCAAGGTCAGGCGAGTACTCGACTTGGTAACTGCGGCCAGCCTGCGCGTCCCAAGCCAGGCTGACAGTGTTTTGGGCGGACAGTATTTCCAACCGGGGCATCGTGAAGCTTAGGGGCACAAAGCCCGCCCGCTGCAAACCTCGTTGAATCTCCTCATTTCGCATGAAAAGCCGCCAGACGCCCTGAGTGCGATGGTTCTCGATCATTATGACGATGGGACCTTGATCAATTCCCAACTCATCTGAACCATACCATTGCTGACCCAAGTTAAACGCGTCGCGGAAGCCATAAGCTGTCCAAATGCGTGACCGAAATTGGGTGTAGAAGTAGCGCAAGGATGGCAAAGATATTTCGGGCGTGAACGCCATGGAACCCCCAGCCGCAGTAGGGGCAATCGTGCCATCGTCATTTTCAGCGGGTGGGGCACCGCGCGCCGCGTAACCGGTAGGCCCGTCACAGGCGGTCAATCCCCAAACGTTGCTGCTATAGCCGATCCGGTTTAAAGGGTTGGCAATACAATAAGCCTGCTGGGCCAGAGTTGCACGCCGGGAGTTCTGGAAGTAGGTGGTGTTGTGACTGTTCATATACGCGTCCGCAGTATGACGGAAATCTATCCAGCAGTGAGAGTATTGATGGCCGAATAAGGGCGGAAACGGGACAAAAGCCTGACCATAATTAGTGGCCCAGGTATAT
>JBKJOA010000164.1:0-8097 GCA_046593365.1 Limisphaerales bacterium | reverse complement strand
CATCTGCAGACGCACATCATGCGGGGTGCCTTCCACCACGCCGTAGGTCATTTCGCACGGGCCTTCGACAAGGAGGGTGGTGAGTTCCCGGGTGTTTTTCGCGACGTCTCTACCCAGGGCGGCGAGTTGTTTCCGCAGGTCCTCCACTCGCGCCCGGCGTGCCTCGCGTTCTGCCTGAGTCTCCGCCAAGGTTGGTGCATTCAGCGGTGGAAACGCCGACTCGCGGAAAACAAAATTGTCGGTGGCCAGCGCGGGCCGAACTCCGGGTCGGTGGCCGCCGCTGTCGATGTACGTGTAGTCGATCGTGCCATCCCAGCCGGTGGCGAAAGTTCCTTGGAACACGGTGCTACCCGCCGGGGTGCTTAGGCTGCCGGTGTAGGTCTTCTCCTTAAGATTCAACTTGAGTTGCACCTGGTGCCATTCGCCGGGTCGCAACTGGGCGACGGCATCGTAAGTGGTGCCGGACCGGGTAAAAAACTCGCTTCCGTTGAACTGCAATTCCACGGCAGTGGAGCCGCTACCATGGCCGATGTAGTAACGCCACGACCCATCACCTCCCGCGTCCTGCTTGCCGCAACGAAAGTCAAAAGCCACAAACATAACGTTGGTGCGGGTCGCCGAAAACGGGGTGATGAGCGTCAGGCCAAGTCCGTCGTAATCGCTGCGGTTGGGCATCTCCACTCCCAGTTTTCCGGCTGGCAGGATATTGCGATATGGGCTTTGCGCGACTGTTAACACCTTCACCACGCTGTTGGGTCCCGGGTTCCAGGGTTTGGCCGGGGGGGCGCCGTCCGTTTGCCATTCAAGGTCTCCATCCAACCCGGTTAATTTTTGCAACTCCGTGCCGAGTGCCTCCGGATCGGCCTGGCCTGGCACGACGGCAACGGCTGGCAAGGTGGTCGAGACGGGCAGGATGGGGGCCGGCTGCGCGCCGAAATTGTCGATTTCCAGGACGGGCAGCATCGCCCCGGCTCGCGTGCGGGAGTCCAGTTGCACATGGTCAATCGCGCCGGACCACCCGGCCGCGAACGGTTTGTTGGAGAAAGTGGTTACATTTTCCGGCCTACCCACGCTCCCGGAAAAGGTGCGGCTTTCCAGATCCAAGGTTAGCTGCACATTGTACCACTGGTGCGGCTCCAACCCGGCTAATTTTTCCACCTGTTCTCCCGTGCGTGTGAAAACGGCTTCCGTGGAGATGAGTAACTCGACGGCCGGTGAATCCTCGCGCCCTCCGACCCAGAATCGATGTCGTCCCTTCGCTCCGCCATCTGGTGCCGTTGGCCGGAAATCGAGATTCACGTGCAGCACCCGGCAGGTAGCCCGCGTGCGCCGCGGATAAAGCGACTGCGCGAGCCGGTAATCCTCGTCGCCACCGGCGATGCTCGCGCCGAATTTCCCGAACGGATAAAGGTTCTTGAACGGACTCTGGGCCGCAGTCGTCACGCTCATCTTTCCATCGCAGAGCCAGGGCGGGACAATCACCCCGTAACTTCCGCCAGCGGCATCCTTCTGAATTTCAAAGTCACCGTCTGGATCGTGCAGCGAGCGGAACACCACTGAGGGCACAGGCTGTTTCTGTCGGGCGATTTTGTCTGATAGAACGGCCACCCGCTCGTCGTAGGCGCGCCACTTGGGCTGCGACTCCCCCGGTGGCAACAAGGGCACCATCGCCCGCAACTTGCCTTTTTGTTCCGAACCGGGGAACGCGTAACGGCTGCTCGCAAAGATGCCGTATAACCCGTAGTAGTCCCTCATCGAGATCGGGTCGAACTTGTGATCGTGACAACGCGCACAACCCACGCTCAGTCCAAGCACGGTTTGTCCAAGGGTGTCGAGCGTATCTTGAATGGTGAGGTGATGGTAGTTCTCGGAATCAAACCCGAAGCGGCGCGAGATCGCAATAAACCCGGTGGCCGTGACTCGTTCGGCGTAACGTTCGCGCGGACCCTGCTCTGCCAGGATGTCGCCAGCGATCTGCTCGCGCAGAAATTCATCATACGGCTTGTCGGCGTTAAAGGCGTCGATCACATAATTGCGATAACGCCAAGCCAGCCCCACGGGATAGTCTGCCGTGTCCCCGGCGGTATCGGCGTAGCGGACGATGTCGAGCCAATGCCGTCCCCAACGCTCGCCGTAGTGTGGTGAATTCAGGAGCCGATCAACGACTTTGGCGAAAGCGTTCCTGGAGCGATCAACCACAAACGCTTCGATCTCCTCGGGAGTTGGAGGAAGGCCGGTGAGATCGAACGTCGCACGCCGGATGAGCGTGCGTTTGTCGGCTGGGGCGGGGGGCTGGAGACCCCGCTCCTCGATCTTCGCGAGGATGAACGGATCGACGGAAGTAGATGGCCACGCCGCGTTCTTCACCACCGGCGGTGGCCGATTTTTGACCGGCTCGAATCCCCAGGGCCTGCGAGCGTCGGCTTTCCGGGCAGTGGAGGTTTCCGGGTAGGGCGCACCTATCTTCACCCACAGGACAAGGTCGGCGATCACCCCGTCCGGCAACTTCTTTCCGCCATCCTTGCTGGATGGCATCTGTAGATCCTTGTCCTCGTAGCGCACCGCCCGGATCAACCGGCTCTGGTCCGGGTTCCCCAGCACCACGATTGCCCCGTCCGTCCCGCCCTTCAACAAGTCCTCTTTGGTATCCAGCTTGAGCGCGCCTTTGACTTTCTTCGCCTCCGCGCTGTGACACGAATAACAGTGCTCGACGAAGACCGGTCGTATCTTGTTCTCAAAGAATGCCAGACCCGCGGCATCGGTTTCAGCCAGCGCCACGGATCCGGAGGCCCCACACACCAGGCTGAGCATCGCCGCCGCGAAACATGACTTCTCGCGACGAGAAAGTGAGAACTCGAATGGACTTTTGGTCATGTCAGAGAAGCGTAGGTTGAAGGGGTTTACCGTCAATCCCAATTTAGCAGGTACTGAAAAAACATGATTTTTTCTAGGAGCGCAGAGGTTTTTGCGATGATTTTTAGGGTATGACGGTTTGAGGGTTGGGTGCAGGTTCTTCGCTGGGGTCCCAGTTTTTGTCTCAACCCAGCGCAATGGTCATGGCGATTTTCCATCAGCGCGAGCACGCCGAAGGAGAGCTTGCTCTCCCGGGCTCTTGAGCCAATGAAGGTTTCCCTCATGCCATCTGAATTGGACAAAGCATTGACCTCAGATCAACTTCGTGACCTAATGACCTACGTTTTGACGGAATCTGCTCCGCCCACTGCGAAGTGATATGGCAAAAAAATTGAACTATGAACTCAGCGGAGTTGGCCGATCTTGATCCCGGTGCGGGATCAAGGCGGCTGTTTAACTTTTCGAAGTGGACTCACGCTTTCTCCTCGGGACAAGTTCAGCCGTTGGTAACGCACCGGTTCCCGCTGATCAGTGGCCTGGTGATCCTCGTTGCAGCCGCCCTAACATTTACACCCCCCCTTTTCGCTTCGCCGGACTTCGTGAGCGATGTTCGCCCCATCCTGGAGCGAAGTTGTTTCGGTTGTCACGGACCAGATAAACAGAAAAGCGGTTACCGACTTGATGTCCGGGACATTGCAATTAAAGGAGGCGACAGCGGTGAGGTGGCGATTGCGCCCCATGCCGCGAAGAAGAGTCCACTCATTCGCTACGTGAGCGGAGAGGACGAGAAAATGCTCATGCCGCCGAAAAAGAGCAACAAGCTGAAGCTGACTGCGGCGGAGGTAGAGACGCTGCGGGCTTGGATTGATGCTGGGCCGAGTTGGCCGGATGAGTTCGCAGGCCCTAAGGGTGAAGGGAAGCCGCACTGGTCTCTTACGCCGCTGTTGAAGCCGAAGGTGCCAGTGTTCAGTAGATCCGTTATCCGTCATCCGTCCAAGAGTATCAGTCGGGCGCGGGACGCGGGAACACTGAATACCGGCTCACTGATCACTGATTACTCCAATCCGATTGATGCGTTCGTCCGCGCGAAGCTCGTGGAGAAGAAGCTCGCCCATTCGCCGGAGGCGGATCGCCGCACGCTCATCCGGCGCGTGAGCTACGACCTCACCGGATTACCGCCCACGCCCGAGGAGGTGGCGGCGTTCATTGCAGACAAGGATAAGCGCGCCTATGAGAAGCTGGTCGCACGGCTGCTCGCTTCGCCGCGCCACGGCGAACACTGGGCGCGGCATTGGCTCGATGTCGCAAACTACGCGGACACGCACGGCAATGATCACGACTACGCGCGCCCGAATGCCTGGCCGTACCGGGACTATGTCATCCGAGCCTTCAACGACGACAAGCCTTATGCGCATTTTGTGCAGGAGCAGGTGGCCGGCGACGCGCTTTTTCCTGACGACCCTCAGGCCACGGTGGCGCTCGGTTTCCTCGCCGCAGGTCCGTGGGATCACACGCTGATGGTCACGGTCCGTGAGGACACGGTGGATCATCGCTCGGCACAGAACCTCGATCGCGACAGTATGGTGAGCACCGCGATGGGAACTTTCCAAAGCCTCACGGTTCATTGCGCGCGTTGCCACAATCATAAGTTCGATCCCATCACGCAGCGCGAATACTACTCGCTCCAGGCGGTCTTCGCAGGCGTGGATCGGGCGAACCGTCCGTTTGACGTGGACTCGCACACGCAGGCGGAGCGCAGCCGATTGTCCGCCGAGAAGCGCGCGTTGCAGCATCTGGATCCAGCGCTACTGACGACCCTCGAGACACCGGAGGTCACGCAGAAGGTCGCCGCATGGGAGAAAGCGTGGACCCGGCGGGAAGAAGCATGGGCGCCTTTGGAGATTGTGAGCGTCGTCTCGACCGGAGGCGCGTCGTTGACGCGGCAGTCGGATGGCTCCTGGTTTGCAAGCGGCCCGCGGCCCGAGCGCGATACCTACATTGTTACCGCACGCTGGCGGCCTGGGAAGATAAGCGCGGTCCGCCTCGAGGTGTTACCCGATGACCGGTTGCCGCAACGCGGGCCGGGTCGGTGGGACAATGGCAACTTTCACCTCTCGGAGTTTCGTGCTTTCGCCATGCCCCCTGTCTCTGGCGAAGGAGCGAAGCCGCTGGTGTTTGCGCGCGCCACCGCCGATTACGATGAAGGCCCCGCCATTTCCGCCGCACAGGCGATTGATGGGAAAAACGAGACTCAGTGGGGAGTGCATCCGCGTTACGGTGAGCCGCACGAAGCTGTGTTTGAGGTTAAGGATCCTCCGGTGTTTCCGGAGGGAACGACGTTTACGTTGCTTCTGGAGAATCAAGCCGGGGCGACGGGGCACGGGATCGGGCGGTTCCGTCTTTCCGCCAGTGATGCCGCGCCCACAACTGCGCCCCTCGCGCCTTTGGCTGCCGAGTTGACGGCGATCCTGCGGGTGCCAGCGGGTGAACGTACTCCGGCACAACTCCAGGAATTGGCGCTTGCGGTCTTGAAGATGGATAACCAGGGCGCGCTTGCCGCTCTGCCCGCGCCACAGTTCGTTTATGCCGTGACCCGGGATTTCCCGGCGGACGGAGACAACTTCAAACCCTCACCTCAACCGCGACCAATCCACCTGCTCACTCGGGGTGAACTGAGCAAGCCCGGGGAACTCGTCAGTCCCGGTACCCTCGGTTGTGTTCCCGAGATGCCTCACGAACTCGCCATCGCCAGTACCAGCGACGAATCCGCGCGCCGCGCCGCGCTCGCGCTCTGGCTCACGGACGAGCGCAACGCGCTCACCTGGCGTAGCATCGTGAATCGCATCTGGTCTTATCACTTTGGTCGAGGGCTTTGCGACACGCCGAACGACTTCGGCAAAATGGGCGGCGCGCCGAGCCACCCGGAGCTGCTCGACTGGCTCGCCGTCTGGTTTCGCGACGAGGCGAAGGGTTCGCTCAAGGCACTGCACCAGCTCATCGTGACCAGTGAGACGTGGAAGCAAACGTCACTCGCCCATCACGGAGCCACAAGCGACGGTGACAACCGGCTGCTGTGGCGACAAAATCGTCCGCGCCTTTCCGGCGAACAGGTGCGCGACACGTTGCTCGCCCTGAGCGACAAGCTCGACCTCACGATGGGCGGTTCTCCCGCAGTGCAGTTTATCTCGCGCGGTGACGCCACCTTCATGTCCGGCGGAAACCCGGCGTTTCTGGATTACGAGCACTTTGATCCGGACGCGCCCGCTGCCCGACGCCGCGCCATCTATCGCTTCCTTTTCCGCACGGTGCCTGACCCTTTCATGGATGCGCTTGATTGCCCGGATGGCAGCACGTTCACGCCCGTGCGCGGCGTCTCGACGACGGCGGTGCAAGCCTTCGTGATGATGAACGACGCATTTCTTATCCGACAATGTGAGCACATTGCTGCCCGGCTCGCGGCACAAGGCAGCACTTTGCCGGCGCAAGCGGAGGCAGCCTTCCAACTGATTCTGCTCCGTGGTGGGAATGAAGGTGAACGCGCGAAGTTTGCCGACTACATCCAGCACCACGGCCTTGCCAATGCCTGTCAATTGCTGCTCAACAGCAACGAATTCCTCTATCTCGACTGACTATGAAACCCTCTGCTTTCACCCGTCGCGATTTTCTTGGCACTCTCAGCACTGGACTCGGCGGCATCGCGCTCACTTCGCTGATGCAACGCGAAGCGTTCGCCGCGACTCCGCCGCACTTTGCGCCAAAGGCCAAGCGTGTCATCCAGCTCTTCATGACTGGCGGGGCCAGCCAGTGCGACTTGTTTGACTACAAGCCGCAACTCATCGCGCGGCACGGACAAAAGTTTGACCCCGGAAGCGGCTTGCGTGTCGAGGCCAGCATCAGCGTGCCCGGTGCGGTGATGAAAAGCCCGTTCGAGTGGGCGCAGCATGGGCAGTGCGGACGATGGGTGAGCAGCGCGCTGCCGCATCTGGCGAAGCATGTGGACGAGATGACCTTCCTCATGGCGATGCAGTCCGTGTCGAACGTTCACGGCCCCGCATCGTATCTGCAAACGAGCGGGTTTCTGCTGCCGGGATTTCCTTGCGCAGGTTCGTGGATTTCGTATGCGCTGGGCAGCCTCGCCGACAACGTGCCCGCGTTCGTCGCGCTGCCGGATTCCCGTGGGCTTCCCTACAATGGACGCAGTGCGTTTACGTCCGGATTTTTGCCGGCCAATCATCAGGGCACCATCTTTAACGCTTCCGCGCCGCAGCCGATCACCCATCTACAGCCCCCCGCCGGCGCGCGCCAGATCACGCCCGCGAGCCGCGTTGACGGCCTTGCGCTGTTGCGCGAAATGAACGTCGCCCACGCAGCGGAGCGTTCCGACGACTCAAGGCTCACCGCGCGCATCGAGAGTTACGAACTTGCCGCGCGCCTGCAACTCGCCGCGCCGGAACTGCTGGACTTGGCCGGAGAATCCGACGCGACGAAAAATCTCTACGGCCTCGATCAACCGGAAACGGCTGACTTTGGAAAACGCTGCCTGCTGGCGCGACGAATGGTGGAACGGGGCGTGCGATTCGTGCAGGTATTGAGCGGACAGGGCGGCGGTTCGGACAACTGGGACAACCACACCGACATTGCCAAGGAACTCAGCGCTGCGTCCCGCAAAATGGACCAGCCTGCGGCCGCGTTGCTCATGGATTTGAAAGCGCGCGGCCTTCTTGAAGATACGCTGCTCGTGTGGACAACGGAGTTCGGTCGGATGCCGTTCAGCCAGGGCAGCGTCGGCCGCGACCACAATGGCGGCACGTTCGTCTCGTGGTTCGCTGGTGCTGGCGTGAAGCCCGGCGTTACTCTCGGCCAGAGTGACGAGTGGTCGTGGAAAGCCGTCGAGAATGTGACCACGGGTTATGATTTCCATGCGACGATTCTCCACCTGCTCGGCATCAACCACGAGAAGCTCACCGTTCGCCACAGCGGCATTGATCGTCGCCTGACCGATGTGCATGGGCATGTCATCAACGAGATTCTTGCTTAAAGCCGGTTTGGAAAATCAGTTTTTGATCCAGCGCTGGAGTATCAGGGGTGCATAGACAGGCGAGGGTTGCGTGAATGAATTAAAAAATAGAGTTAAGATTGGAATGCTGGACATAAATTCCCAACCTTGCTACAAATCGTAACCAATATGAACTCCACTTTAACTCGGCGAAATTTTGTCAAAACTTCCATCGTTGCCGCCACTGC
>JBKJOA010000109.1:0-12275 GCA_046593365.1 Limisphaerales bacterium | reverse complement strand
GTTCCTCGACTTCTTCGAGTCGAAGCAACACACCGTCGTGCCCTCGTCCAGCCTCATGCCGGACTCGCCGAACCCGCTCTTCACCAACGCCGGCATGAACCAGTTCGTTCCGATTTTTCTCGGGCAAACAAAGTGTCCCTACAATCCGCCGCGCGCTGCCGACACCCAGAAATGCATTCGCGCCGGTGGCAAGCACAACGACCTCGACGATGTCGGCCTCGACACCTATCACCACACGTTTTTCGAGATGCTTGGAAATTGGAGCTTCGGCGATTATTTCAAAAAGGAAGCCATCGAATGGGCCTGGGAACTGGTGACCGGCATTTGGAAATTCCCGAAGGAACGCATTTTCGCCACGGTTTATTCTCCCGATAAATCAAAAAACGATCCGAGCGAATTTGATCAGGAAGCTTACAATTTCTGGGCGGAGAAATTTATTGCCGCCGGCGCGAATGCATTTTTGCGTGTCAGCAGCGCGCGGCGGGTTGTAAGGACATTTCGTTTGCCCAAGAAAAATCGGGACGAACTGGTTCATGCCCGCGTTCGTGAAGAGTAGGTTCGGCGAATCCGGCATGAGACTCGAAGACGGCACGATGCTGTGCTCCTTTGATTTGAAGAAATCTAAAAACGACTGGCGGATTTGGGTTGAGGTCATGGTGCCAAAAATTTCAGTATTCAGTATTGGAGCAAACGTTTCAGGTATGTGCGCCCGCTTTTTTGTCCGCATGCTCCCTGAAAGTCAGTTTATCGATCCATGCAAGGATTAATGCGGAGATGACAAAGGTCATATGGATTACGACCTGCCAAAGAATGACTGGCTCCGTCAAGGTTTGACCTCCTTGGGCCAATTGCTCGGCGTTGATAAATGTTTTCAAAAGGTGAATGGATGAAATACCAACCAGCGCTGTCGCCAACTTTACCTTGAGCACGCCAGCGTTGACGTGCGAAAGCCACTCAGGCTGATCAGGATGTCCTTGGAGATTCAACCTGGAAACAAACGTCTCGTAGCCACCGACAATGACCATGATGAGCAGATTTGCGATCATGACGACATCGATCAACCCCAGGACAATCAGCATGATTTCGGTTTCCTTGATGGTGGGGACTTTCAGGATCAGATGCCAAAGTTCCACCATGAAATGGTAAACATAAACTGCCTGGGCCACGATAAGGCCGAAGTAAAGTGGTGCCTGTAGCCAGCGGCTGAGAAAAATAAAACTGCTGAGCGTGCCTTTGGATCGGGTATTCTGCGGTAAGTTCATACAATATAAAATTGGCGCATTTGCGAACTGGTCATCGTAAAGTTTCCCCGACGAATTTCATCCTGATGAAAGCCTCGCCGAAAATCAGAGACGGGAAGATAGGCAAATCCGATAAAATGGCGAGCGGAAGTTTTAGCTTTCACGGACGGAATAGCCGGTAATACGTCTCAAGGTAGTTTTCGGGCGGTGATTGGACCGATCAGGGCCACTGAGGAATTTGATCCACGCAGCGAAGCCGAAAGGCTCGGGACGTGTTGCAACGAACAATCCCCCGTGGGCAGTGTCCGCGAGAGGACGGCACTGCTGACCGCGATGAGGATGATCTCCATATGGCGGAATGGAAATCAGCCGCATCCGGTTGGCGAACGTCCGCCAGGCCGGGCCTCGTCCGCGGAGTTGTCGAACGCACAGAGTTGCGAGGCTAATCAACTCGCACGAGAGCGAATCGCATCGCGAATTTCCGTCAGAAGTTTTTCTTCCTTCGTTGGTTCAGGCGGAGTGACCACTGCAACTGGAACCGGTTTTTTCTTCATGTGGTTCATTGCTTTGACAATCATAAAAATACAAAACGCAACGATGAGAAAATCGATCACGGTATTAATAAATGCGCCGTAACCGATTACTGCCGCGCCTGCATCTGCCGCGTCGGCCATAGTTTTTACGGGCGCGCCGAGCTTGGTCAGCTTTGTCGGATCAAGGTTGATAAATAAATCCTTGAAATCCACTCCGCCCATGGCTTTGCCGATCGGCGGCATGATTACATTGTTGACCATCGACGTGACGACTTTCCCGAAGGCCGCCCCGATGATCACACCAACGGCCAGGTCCACTACATTGCCGCGCATTGCGAACTCTTTGAACTCTTTCATCATGCTCATAGACTTCCTTTTTTTGGTTTGGTTTGTTTATTCCGACCGTCCAGATCAAAATTTATAAGCCAAGGCCGTGACGAGTTTCAGATCGTTTTTTTCGCGTCCCGGGGCCGGTTGGTTATCGTAAGTATTCTGCACAAAAGTGCGCAAACTCAGTCTGGCCGTCAGGGAGGTTTCAACACCCACTTCCGCGTTGACGATGTAATTATCGAAATCGTCAACTTGGGGCAGTATCTCAAGCGATTGCCAAATTTTGGCGCGATTATTTAATTTGTGATCGAACCGTTCAGCCAAACGCAACGTGAAGTAACCCTTGGTATCGTCCCCTTGCTTTTCGTAAATGAAAGCAGGGCCGACTTCGCCGCTGAGTTTCGTGTTTTCTTCCTTGATAAAATAATAGCCAACACCCGGGCTTAAAGTGAACCGATACTCCACGTCCGCAATGGCATCGTGCAAGCCATCCAGCCGCAGATAGCCATAAGCGCGTTCCGTAAACAAACGGTTATATTGCCCGAAGCCGTGTAGAGATTCGGCGTTTTTGACACTATTGTTTTCGCCATAGGTCGCATCAGCGCCAAAGGACAATTCATTTTGGCCCCATTTTTTTCCGGTCAAAATATTTCCCGTGAACAGCAATGTATCACTGTTTCCACGCGTCAAGGTAAAGCCCAACGCGGCCGAAGTATCCCAACCTGGGACCTTTTCCGGCGCAGGGGCTTGTGCCGAAGCGGTTAAAGCAACGACCGCTAAAAAGCTGCCAGCCAGCGCTGTTTTAAAACGAGGGGCGTTAGAAGTTCTGACCGTTCTTCTTGTTATTGTCATGTTTGGTTTGGTTTGAGTTTTTAGTCCAGTGCCGGAACATTATTGTTTAGAAACGCTATTTTTTGAAAAGGCCTTTGATTCCCTCCACTGTTTGGCCCGCTTTTTCGGCTGCGCCTTTGCCAAGATCTTTAAGATTGTCCCCAGTGGCTGCCATTCCAGATTTCAGCGCGCTCGCGATCAACGGTTTCAAAATTTCTTTGCAAAGTTGCGCCGCCGTCACGCCGTTATTTTCTGAACCAATGTTGGTCAGATGAATGGGCGGCAAAGGAACCGTCACTGCTTTCCCGCCCAAGCCTGAGATACTGACATGGATTTTCCCTCCGTTGATGACCACATCTTTCACGAAAAATTTCTTGCCTCCTTCGCTCGCCGGTTTTCCTTTTGGGGTCGGCTTTACATCTTCGGGCGCGCCTTCCAGGTTCTTCAAAATTGTCATGAGATTATTTCCCGTTAACCCGCCTTCGAATGTGATTTCCGGCGCCTGAATATTTACCGAATCAATCACGATGGTGTCCGACATAACCGAGCGAAGTTTCACCTCCACTTTGACATTGCCCACCTCAATCGCCGCCGGGGTCTTGTAACCTTCCGGATTGCCAACGAACAATTTGTTCAGCTCGCCGTTGCCATTCATCGGCGAGAGCGTCGCGCTTCCGAGTCGCACATCGGTTTTGGTCAATTGCGGGCCAACGGTTTCCACACCTTTTTTGACGATGGAATTGAGATTAAAGAAAACGAGAGCCAGTGCGACGGCCACGAGAAGAACACCGACAACTGCAATCCGAAAAATCCATTTTTTCATAGATGCGATGCTGTCGCCGCACTGAAATCGTGTCAAATGTAGAATTCCACAAATTCAGGCTTTTCCGTTTCCATCTCTCCCACTACTTTCTCGCCCGCATGGAATGGATCAAATCTTTTGTGGACATCGTTTTGCACCTCGACAAACACCTTGATGGACTCGTCGCGCAATTCGGCCCGTGGCTTTATGTCATTCTTTTTCTTATTATCTTTTGCGAAACCGGATTGGTGATAACGCCTTTTCTCCCCGGCGACTCACTGTTGTTCGCAGTGGGCGCCCTCGCCGCTCGACCCGATGGGCTGAACTTCTGGATCGTGTTCGTCTCGTTGATTATCGCCGCCATTCTCGGCGACTCACTCAATTATTGGATCGGTTATTTTGCGGGCGACAAATTTCAGAAAAGATTTCCACGGCTCATCCAACAAAAACACGTCCAGCGGACACATGATTTCTACGAACGTTACGGCGGCAAGACCATCATCATCGCGCGGTTCGTCCCGATCATTCGCACCCTCGCGCCGTTTGTGGCAGGCGTCGGCAAAATGCAATATTCCCGATTTATGCTTTTCAACGTGACCGGAGGAATCTTGTGGATCGGTCTGCTTTTGCCAGCGGGCTATTTCTTCGGAAACCTGGAAATCGTGCGGAAGAATTTTTCACTCGTCGTCCTTGCCATTATTTTCCTCTCCATTCTTCCTGCTGTCATTGAGTTCTGGCGCGAACGCCGACGCCTTAAGCGAGCGTGATTTGTTAGGCATCATGGGTCTCATAATAAAAACTCTCGAACAAGAAATCCGATACCAGCAGCGAGAAGCCAGATGCCAGCAAAGCACAGCAAGGTAAGGAGCGACCGAGCGCCTCTGGTCTGAAATAGATAAACTGGCACGACAATAGGCCAAGCGAAATAAACAAACGCATCATAGTCGTAGCAAACCTGTCGGCCTCTTTTGCGAGCATCCGCCATAACCCACGACGCCAATATAAATGGCAATCCGATACTCGATACTAACTCTGCTCCTTCGGGACTGAACGACCAAGAGATGCAAAAGGCGAACGCAAACAACCAGAGCATCAAGGTCGGTGCGTTCATCTGCTGGAGCCATTTGATCATATCGGCTTAATGACGCCTAACTTTCTATCAACCGTCGTTCTTGCCGTCTGATTCCGTTCACGAGTTGGACGCTAAATCTTCGGTTTTCCATTGTCCAGCAATGTCCTTTTCCAAAATAAAAAAGGACGCGGTGTTTATCCCGCGTCCTTGATTTTAGTTTTCCTGAATTTTACGGAGCGTGTTTCTCGGTAATCAAATCAAAACTTCCCGCCGTAAACTGCGTTTTTGCCGAGCATTTGTTCGATGCGCAAAAGCTGATTGTATTTGGCCAGACGATCCGAGCGGCTCAGCGAACCAGTCTTGATCTGTCCGCAATTCGTGGCAACGGCGATGTCCGCGATGGTCGCATCTTCGGTTTCGCCGGAGCGATGCGACAAGACAGCAGTGTAACCATTTTCCTGCGCGAGTTCGACCGCGTCCAAAGTTTCCGTGAGCGAACCGATTTGATTTACTTTGACGAGAATGGAATTGGCCGTGCCGGTCTCGATTCCTTTGCGGAGAAACTTCACATTCGTCACAAACAAATCGTCGCCGACCAATTGGATTTTGTCGCCGAGCTTGTCGGTCAGTTTTTTCCACGTCGCCCAATCGTTTTCCGCACAGCCATCTTCGATGCTGATGATCGGATATTCGCTGGTCAACTTTCCATAAAAGGCAACCATCTCGTCGCCGGACAATTTTTTGCCGCTGCTCTTTTTGAAAATATATTTACCGCTGGCTTTGTCGTAGAACTCGGAAGCCGCGACATCAAGTGCGAGAAAAATTTGCTTGCCCGCTTTGTAACCTGCGTCTTTGGTCGCCTGCAAAATGACTTCGATGGCCGCTTCCGCACTGTCGAGCTTCGGTGCGAATCCGCCTTCGTCGCCAACGGTTGTGGAAAGACCTTTTTTCTTCAACACTGATTTTAGTGCATGGAAAATTTCCGTGATCGCTTGCAGTCCGCTGGAGAAAGTGTCGAACCCTTTTGGAACGATCATGAATTCCTGGAAATCAATTGGCGCATCGGAATGCGCGCCACCGTTGATGACATTCGCCATCGGGACGGGAAGAACTTTGGCATTCGGCCCGCCGAGATATTTGAAGACCGGGATACCGAGTTCGGCGGCGGCAGCTTTGGCGTTGGCGAGCGAGACGGCGAGAATGGCATTCGCACCAAGCTTTGATTTGGTTTCGGTGCCGTCGAGTTCGATCATCGTGCGGTCAATGGTGAGTTGATCAAGCGCATCGAGTCCACGAAGCGCCGGAAGAATTTTACCACTCACATTTTTAACCGCCTTGGAAACTCCCTTGCCGCAATAGCGAGTTTTGTCGCCATCGCGCAGTTCGAGTGCTTCGTGTTCGCCCGTGCTGGCGCCGGAAGGAACCGCCGCACGACCAAGAACGCCGCTGTCCAGAAGGACATCGACTTCGACGGTGGGATTGCCGCGTGAATCAATAATTTCGCGGGCTTGGATTTCAACAATTTTGCTCATAATTCAAAAAATAAATGAGCGCGCATCATAAGAACGAGCGGTGTTGAGTCAAGCGCGCAAGCCGACTGAAAAGTTGGCAGGGGCCAGAAAACGATTTGAATTTTTTCTTGCAGAAATGCACGCACAATCGAAAGGAAATGGGGTTTCAAATTAGCCGCCATCGCAGGCGGCAGCTTTAACCGGCTGCCCCTTTCTGGTGTGCGACGTCCATCTGTTGCAAGAGCGAGCAAAGATTTTCCAAACGAGGTGTAGCTACTCCGGCTCGCCTGGCTTGCCGTAGCGGCTCCAGAAAAAGTGCATTCAACTCCAACGGCAGGCCGCGTTCGAAATCGATCAACGTTGAAGCTTTGTAGTCGCCCATCGCGCGCGTGCGAACGAGTTCTTTTTCCGCCGCTGTATTTTTTACGTTCAATCCCAATCCTTGAGCAGCCGCGATCACTTCATCCATTAACTCGCGAACCAGTTTTTCCCAACGCTCTTCGGACAATAAATTTTTCGTCGTGAGGCATGGGCCGGCTTCACCCCCTCCGTTGTTGCCACTGAGAACTGCGTCAAATCCAGCCACGCCCGCGACCCCCAGTCCGTTGAAGGGAACATTCCAAACCAGTTTCTCCCAATGAGCCTGTTCCAAATGCTCGGTGACTTCGCACGGCATTCCCGCGTGGCGGAAAACCGATGCAATGTCGTGGGTGCGTGGCTCCGGCCATCCGCTGAATTCGCCCATCACGATTCGTCCGCGTCCGACCTGTTGTATGATGCCCGGCTCAATCCGGTTCACGCAAACAAAGCAAAGCCCGCCCAAAATTTTTTCTTTGCCAAAGAGGTCGGCCAGAATGACTTCGTTGCCCAATCCATTTTGCAAAGTAAAGACAGCGGTGCTCTTTCCGATTAAAGGCGGCAACAATTTGGCAAACTGATCGTTCGCGGTCGTCTTCAGGCCAATTAAAACCAGATCGCAAATTCCAATTTCTTCTGAAGAACGAGCGCATTTCGGGTTGACATGAAAATCGCCTTCCTCGCTGAGGATACGAATTCCCTTTTGGCGCACGACCTCATAATCGGAGCGCAGAAGTAAATGAACCTCCCGTCCGTCGCGGCAAAGTTTCGCTCCGTAATAACTGCCCAGTGCCCCGCACCCAACTACGCCAATTTTCATGATTAAAATTTACGGTCGCGCGTTTTTTTAATTCGGAACCACGAAGAGAGAATTCACATCGCTGCTCGCGGAAATAAAAACGGCGCTCCGAAAATTCAGAGCGCCGTTCGGAAAGCGGAAATTTATTTCGCGTTGAGAATCGCGTCTTTGGCGGCTTTGGCCACGCGGAATTTCACGACTTTTTTCGCGGGGATCTGGATCGTTGCGCCAGTGGCCGGATTGCGGCCGATGCGCGCTTTGCGGTTCACGAGAACGAGTTTGCCGATGCCCGGCAAGGTGAAAGTATCCTTCGCGTTTTTGTAGGCCATGGTCGCCAACAACTCGAGAATTTCGGTGGCAGATTTTTTGGTGACGCCGGAAGCCTCTGCAATTTCTGCGGCGATTTGTGATTTGGACAATGATTTTGCCATAATATTTTTGGTGTTTGTAATTATTAAAAAGTCGTTTGACTGAGCGTTATTAAATCGAATCAACAAGGTGGCGCAAGGAGAAAATGCCCAATTTCACTTGAGTCTTCGCATTTGCACGCACGACAAATTGCAGCGGAGACTTGACTTGAGAACTCATTTGCACAACATCGGTTTTTTATGGCTGCGTTGTTCACCATTCAAAATGAATTCCGATACGAAATTGTTCGCAAAATTTTCGAAGGCGGCATGGGAATTGTTTACGAAGCCGAACAACTCGGCGCGCGCAATTTCGTCAAACGGGTCGCTTTAAAAGTCATTCGCCAAAATTACGCCAACCAAAAATCGTTCATCGAAAATTTTGTGGGCGAGGCGAAACTGGTGGCCGATTTGATCCACACCAACATTGTTCAGACCTATCAACTGGGCGAAGCGCACGGCGTTTATTTTATTGCGATGGAATTGATTCGAGGCGTGAATCTCGAGCAGTTTACGCAGCAATTGGAGGATAAAAAAGTCAAGCTGCCTTTGGAACTCGCCGTATTCATCGCGAGCCGGATTGCGCGCGGCTTGGCTTATGCGCACGCCAAAACCGACAAGGATGGCAACCCGCTTGGATTGGTCCATCGCGATGTGAGTTTCAAAAATATCATGATCGCGTTCGAGGGCGACGTGAAGCTGACCGACTTCGGCATCGCCAAAGCGCGCGGCTTTTTGGAAGACAAGGAAGGCGAAGTCGTCGCGGGCAAAGCCGACTACATGAGTCCGGAGCAAGCGGATTTTCGAATCACGGACCGGCGTTCTGATATTTTTTCCAACGGAGTTGTGCTCTCGAATTTATTGCTTGGGCACAATATTTTCAAAGGGGAGAATGCGGAGGAATCGCGTGAGAAAATCATGAAAATGCCGATCCCGGATTTTCGCCAGCTCGACAGCCGCATTGAGGATCGGCTGAACGAAATTCTTCAGCGGTCACTGGTTCGCGATCTCGACCAGCGTTATCCTGACGCGGAGAAATTTTTGTACGATCTGGAACATTATATTTATCACAAAGGATATGGCCCGACGAATGAAACGCTGGGCCGTTACATCCGTGAACTTTTCGGGCAAAACACTCCGCACCCCTTGCAACGCAGAGGCGAAACGGCGGTTCTCTCGCGCGACGGCGTCTCTGGTAGTGTAAAGGCAGCGATATGAAAAGGTCCCAGGTGGTCAAGCTGGGATTGTTGCAGACCGCGTGTTCCTCCAAACCTGCGGAAAACCTTAAAAAAACTTTGGCCGCCACAGAAAATGCCGCGAAGCAAGGCGCGCAAATCATTTGCACACAAGAATTGTTTCGCTCCCAATATTTCTGTCAAAGCGAAGACCACGAGAATTTTAAACTTGCGGAGTCCATTCCCGGACCGAGCACCGGTGCCTTTCAAAAACTCGCCAAAAAACACAAAGTGGTCATCGTCGCTTCACTTTTCGAGAAACGCGCTTCCGGTGTTTATCACAATACGGCGGCGGTCATCGACGCGGATGGTTCGCTCAAGGGAATTTATCGGAAGATGCATATCCCAGATGATCCGCTCTTCTATGAAAAGTTTTATTTCACACCCGGCGATCTTGGTTTCAAAGCGTGGCAAACGCGTTATGGAAAAATTGGCGTATGCATTTGTTGGGACCAATGGTATCCCGAAGCCGCACGCCTCACCGCCATGCAAGGGGCTGAGATAATTTTTTATCCGACGGCCATCGGCTGGCATCCCACGGAGAAAAAAATTCACGGCACGAATCAGCATGGCGCATGGGAATTGATCCAGCGCAGCCATGCCGTGGCCAACGGGTGCTATGTCGCTGTGGCAAATCGAATCGGTTTGGAGAAACCTATTGGCGGCGATGGCCTGGAATTTTGGGGACAAAGTTTTGTCGCGGGCACTTCAGGACAGATTCTCGCCAAGGCAAGTGTGGATAAAGAGGAAATCCTTATCGTTCCAGTTGACCTCGCCAAAGTTGATGTGACGCGAACGCACTGGCCATTTCTCCGAGACCGCCGTATCGACGCCTACGGCGATCTGACGAAGCGCTTCATTGATTGAAAACTTTTCTCCAGGCCAAACCGGCTTTAAAGTTAGGTTTTCACGACCGGACCCATTCAGCGTGAACCGAATTTACAAAATTGAATTCTGTTAGTTTTTCAAACGTGTCCAATGGCCATTGTTCCTTATCGCGGACGCATTGCTCCTTCGCCGACCGGCTATTTGCATCTCGGTCATGCGCGAACATTTTGGATCGCACAGCAACGTGCGCGGCAACATCAGGGCCATTTGATTCTACGCAATGAAGATTTGGATTCAGCACGCTGCAAGAAAGAGTTTGTCGGTGCAATGTTTGAAGATTTGCGCTGGTTCGGATTAAAATGGCAGGAAGGACCAGACTGCGGCGGGCCATTCGCTTCGTATTCGCAAAGTGAGCACAGAAAAGTTTATGTCGCCGCGCTAAATCAACTTTGCGAAGGCGGTTTTATTTACCCATGCGCCTGTTCGCGCCAGGATGTGTTGCGCTCGTTGCAAGCGCCGCATCAGGGTGAGGAAGAACCCGTCTATCCCGGAACGTGCCGAGAGAATTTAAATTTGCGGCGCGCAAATGACGAATCTGGCCCGCCTCTTTGTGATCTGGCCAGTGGGGATCGTTTCTCGAAATTCAACTGGCGCTTTCGTGTGCCCGATGGAGAAACAGTTTCCTTTGTCGATGCGCACCTGGGTCCACAGGAATTTGTGGCGGGAAGAGATTTTGGCGATTTTATAATCTGGCGACATGATGACGTTCCAGCCTACCAACTCGCCTGCGTGGCAGATGATGCGCAAATGCAAATCACGGAAGTTGTGCGAGGCGCTGATCTCCTGGTTTCCACTGCGCGACAAATCCTCCTTTATCGCGCGCTGCGATTGCTTGCGCCGATTTTTTTCCACTGCGAGTTGATGACTGACGAAAATGGGATACGATTAGCGAAGCGTCATGATGCGCTCAGCCTCCGAACGCTGCGCGCTCAAGGCACAGACCCAATCATGCTACAAAGTGGTTGGAAATTTTAACACCTTTCGCATCAACGCCAGAGGCCTGTGAGTTTGGATATCGCAACGCACGCAGCATAGATTCATCGACCTGCGCGTTGGCCTGTCCTCAAAAAATCTTTCCATTTTCTCTGCCCGACCTTAACGTCGCGACTCATTATCAAATCAAATTTGTGAAAACGATTGACCAGTCCGGAGAACGGGCGCATCCGCTGCAAGGAATTATTCCACCGATGATTACGCCCTTGAAGTCATTGGATGAATTGGATCACGCAGGGCTGGAACGGCTGATCGAGCACATTCTTGGAGGCGGGGTGCATGGACTTTTTATTCTGGGCACCAGCGGCGAAGCGCCGAGCCTGAGTTATCGGTTGCGCCGCGAACTGATCGAGCGTGCCTGCAAGCAAGTTAACGGACGCGTTCCAGTAATGGTGGGAATAACGGATACCTCATTGGTCGAAGCGCTGGGTCTTGCCCGACATGCCGCCAACTCCGGCGCAAGCGCGGTTGTTACCTCGACCCCCTACTACGTACCGGTCGGCCAACCGGAATTGGTGGAGTATGTTAAAAAATTGGTAGGCGAACTCTCGTTGCCGTTATTCCTCTACAACATGCCGCAAATGACAAAAGTCATTTTTGAACTCGACACGCTCAAACAGGTGTCTCATCTGGAAGGCATTATCGGAATCAAGGACAGCAGTGGGAACATGGACTATTTCAACAAACTTCTCGAATTGAAACGACTGCGTCCCGATTGGTCGGTGTTGGTGGGTCCTGAAAGTCTCCTGGCTGAGACGGTCCATCGAGGCGGCGACGGTGGGGTGAATGGAGGAGCTAATTTTTATCCAAGCCTATTCGTCGAATTGTATCAGGCCGTAAGAGAGGGCAACGCTGCGCGCGAGGCTGAGTTGCAGAAAACAGTTCTACAAGTTGGGCAAATTTATTCCGTGGGCCACCATGCTTCCGCCGTCATCAAAGGAATGAAGTGCGCCTGCTCGTTACTTGGGTTATGTGATGATTTTATGACTGAACCTTTCGCGCGATTTAATCCACCCGAACGCGAAAAAGTCCGAGTGATTCTCGAATCTCTCGATCTTCTAGCACCAGCAACCACCTGACCTGAACAACATGAACCTGCTTAAACCATCACTCTTCCTGTTCGCTGGAATTTTGATCCTCACCGGCTGCCGGATCAACTCTTTGAAACCATCTGAATCCGCCGGTCATGAAGGAGGGACGGGCTTGCTTCGCTCGGAATTCATTTTTGAGAAATCGCCTTTTCCCGAATGCCACGCCTCCACCATTGTTGAAACAA
>JBKJOA010000050.1:0-13670 GCA_046593365.1 Limisphaerales bacterium | reverse complement strand
CGACGGTGACAATGATGCTCATTTGGTTGGTGGTTTGTTTTACGGGTTTGCTGGGACCCATTGCCAATCTCGCCCATCTCTTCGGACTGTTAATTGGAATGGGCGCAGGATTTTTCTTCACTCGATTTCGTTTCAGTAAGTTCTGAAAAATCTCCCGGGGCATCGAAGACATTATCCTCCATGCTCTAAATTTTTTTACCGTGAATAATCGTGGCGACTGGATTTTGCGGTAAAGATTTCCACGCTCCCATTTTTCCAAACGCTACTGCTCCGCGCAAATGGACAAAGAAAAAGTCCCGCAGGATTCCCTACGGGACTTTTTAGTGTGACGATTATTATTTTCCGTCATGATCCGAATCGCCGGGTATGGCTCGTTCCACGCGATCCCATGCAGCACGTGTTGCGTTTTGTGCTTTATCCCAGCCGAGACGGGATTTACCACGACCTTTTTCGTATTCTCTGGCTAAATCTGCTTCAACCTGATCATAAGATTTTCCAGTGGCACCATGCTTGGAATATCCTTCGTAACCGGTTCGCAGAGCCGGATGATAGTCGTCGTAAGTGTAATCTTTTTCAGCCCATGATTCATTGGCAAAATTTTTGCGCCAATAAGCGTCTTCGCGGGTGGGATCGAATGCTTCACCAGCCGCCTTGCCTGCGTAACCGCCCGCAACACTGCCCACAACTGCACCGATCACTCCGCCGACTGGTCCGCCTACGGCCATGCCAATGGCTGCTCCGGCCGCTCCAGCGCCAGCGGCACCTACACCCGTTCCCACGGGATGCGAGCCTGGTTCGCCCGTTATTGGGTCGCGATTAGCATCCGTGCCACGGCGAGTAGTTGTTTGTTTTTCTTCGAATCGTTTTTCCATAAGTGGTCTCCTCGTTTTGTTTTTTTGTTTGTAACTTTGTAACTTTATTTATCCGAACACGTAAACCTAATTTGTGAAAAGCAGATTACATCCCTAACTTTTCATGGTGGATCTACCGAGAGAGTTGCAGGGAAAGCTATTCTAAATTTGCAATCGACACTTGAATGCGCAAATCTTTCCCTCATGGAAAAATTAGAAAAACCCCAGGTGGATCCTGAATTGAAGAGGCGCATTCAGGAGTTAATCGAATTCAAAGGGGGCGGCTACAATCCCGATCACGTTGAAGATATTATTGTCAACGCACTGAAACTTTTGACTGACGTAAAAGATCGCGGGGATGTCCGGGTCATTCGCACGGCGGTGCGCGAATTGCGTTACGCATTTCGACTCTTTGCCCCATATCACGAGACTCGCAAAGTGACGATCTTCGGTTCAGCGCGAACTTTGCCGACTAAACAGGAATATATTCAGGCGGTCGAGTTCGCTCGAAAAATTGCCGAGGCCGGCTATATGGTGATCACCGGTGCTGGGCCTGGGATTATGCAGGCTGGGCACGAAGGGGCCGGACTCGAAAAAAGTTTCGGCGCGAATATTCGTTTGCCCTGGGAACAAGGCGCGAATCCCATCATCGACAACGACAAAAAATTGGTGACGTTCAAATATTTTTTCACGCGCAAATTAACTTTTGTTCGTCACTCCGACGCGTTTGTTTTGTTCCCGGGCGGCTTCGGAACACTCGATGAAGGTTACGAAGCGATCACGCTCATGCAGACCGGCAAACATCGTTTGATGCCGCTGGTATTGATGGATAAACCGGGTGGAACCTATTGGAAAACGTGGGATAAAAATGTGCGCGAACATTTGTTACGCGACCAATTGATTTCCCCGGACGATCTTCATTTGTACCAAATTACCGACGATGCGGACCAGGCGGTGAAATGGATTACACGATTTTATCGCAACTATCACTCGAGCCGGTTCGTCAAAGATCTTTTTGTCCTGCGACTGAAGCGCGCGCCATCCGAATCTGCACTCGAAGGGTTGAACGAGGATTTCGCCGACATCGTCAGCGGCGTGAAAATGCACAAAATCGACGCGACACCGGAAGAACAGGAGGATCACGACTTTGTAAATCTGGAGCGAGTCGCATTTGGATTTGATCGGCGGCAGTATGGTCGCTTGCGGCAATTGATCGACGCGCTGAATGGATTTTAATTATTGAAACGTTAAGCTCGGTTACTAAAAATCAAACTTGATACCGCGCGAAGGCGAAACATATATTCCGTTCCAACAAAAAAATTTATGGCTGACATTGCAAATAAGTATCCTGAAAACATAATCGGAAAATATTACGTCGATAATCAATGCATCGATTGTGATTTGTGCCGCGAAACGGCACCGGCCAATTACACGCGCAACGACGATGGAGGATATTCCTTTGTTTTCAAACAGCCGACCACGCCCGACGAGGAAGCCCAATGCAAGGAAGCGATGGAAGGTTGCCCCGTCGAAGCGATCGGGAGCAACGGCGAGTAATCAACTCTTTCGCAAAGGCCCGCAGCCCAGGTCTGCGGGCCTTTTGCATTTTAAGCAGTGGCCCGACAAAAGGTTTAAACTTTGAATCTGCTATTTTGATTTTATCCTTCGCTTATGCGGAAAGTGAATGTTGATCTCGCTGAACGAAGTTATCCCATCCTCATTGGGACGAACCTGCTTCCCAGGCTCGGCACTGAATGTGTGCGGCTGAAATATGCGGCACGTTGCGCGGTAATTTCCGACACCAACGTGGCTCCTCACTTTGGGAAAGCCGTCATGAAATCTTTGCAAACTGCAGGATTGGATCCGGTTTTCATCACAGTCACCGCAGGGGAAAAAGCCAAAAGTCTCAAAACGGTTCAGGCTTGCTACGATCAACTTGCTGCGCATCGAATTGAGCGAAAATCCTTAATTATTGCATTGGGCGGCGGAGTGGTGGGTGATTTGGCAGGATTTGTCGCGGCAACCTATTTGCGCGGAATCGGTTTTGTCCAAGTGCCGACTACATTGCTCGCACAGGTGGACAGTTCCATCGGTGGCAAGGTGGGGGTGAATCTCAAAGCCGGGAAAAATTTGGTCGGCGCATTCTATCAACCGCAGCTTGTCTTATGTGATTTGGATACTCTGAACACTCTGCCTGAACGAGAATTTCGCGCGGGTCTGGCCGAAGTTATTAAGTATGGCATTATTTACGACGCGCGATTATTCGCCCGCCTCGAACGCGATTTAGCGAAAATCCTCCACCGCGACAGCGCAATTCTTTCATCGGTGATCGCCCGTTGCTGCGAGATCAAAGCCGAGGTCGTTTCTCAAGACGAAACCGAATCCGGCTTACGAGCGATCTTGAATTTCGGCCATACCGTCGGCCATGCCATCGAAGCGGTTTCCGGTTACGGCAAATACCTTCACGGAGAAGCCATTTCCATCGGTCAGGTGGCCGCAGCACGACTTTCGGCCCGCCTATCGGGACTTTCTGAAAAGGAAGTTACCCGGATCACCCATTTATTTGCCGCTTCAGGACTTCCGACAACGGCGAAGTTTTCGATCTCTGTTCGCAAAAGCCTGTGCGAAGCGATGCAACTCGATAAAAAGGTAAGCTTTGGGCAAATAAACTTTGTCTTAGCGCAAAAGATCGGGCAGGTTATTTTCGGCCAGAAAATTCCAGCTTCTTTGATTGATGAAATACTTTCAAATTAGACAAGGATAAAGCATTGACAAATGGAGTGAAATCTCTACTTTCTGAGCCAATCAGAAATTGTTTTGAGCCAAAAAAACTATGAAATTAAATATTAACTTTACGGGCAGGCTTTTCACTTGCGCCACAGCTTTGGTTTTAGCGTCGTTGAGCGCGGAAGTTCAGGCGCAAACGATGAAACAAGGTAGTGCGACCGTTAATTCCATTCGTGGCTCGGCGAAATATTCGCAAGGCGGAGGAGTTTGGGTTCCACTAAAAACAGGAACGGTTCTCAAACAAGGTGCCACCATCCACACCGATCCTGAATCCGTTGTTGATCTTAATTTGAAAGAAAACGGTCCGGTCGTCCGCATTACTCCCGACACCACGGTCAGCTTGGACAAGTTGGTTTTTGCCGGTACCGGCATTGAAGGCGTGATGGAAACAAAATTGAATCTCCAATCTGGAACCTTGATTGGAAACGTCAAAAAATTGGCCAGAGCTTCCAAATACGAAATCAAAACGCCAAACGGCGTCGCGGGAATTCGTGGAACTGATTATGTTGTTTCCGTCAAAAAATTGGCTGATGGCACCTACGAAGTGACTTTCACAAGCGTAACTGGAACGCTGGTTGTCGCAGCCATGGTGAAAGGCGTGCCGGAAACTGTCGTTCTGAATAATGGCGAATCGTGGACTCCAGGAAGTGATGTTACTCCTACTCCACGCCAATTGTTGCAGTTTTATCGCGAACAAGTTGCCAAATCGATCAATGGACTCCCTCCTGGATATTCCCACGCAGCACCTCCAGGACAGCGCGCAATTGAACAACATGTGTCACCTACCATCGGTGCCGGGGGTGGCCAAGGTTTTTCCAACGATTAGTTCAAGCCTCGTTAAATTTTCTTAACCCAGAGTAACCTTGTGTTGCTCTGGGTTTTTTGTTTTAGTTTCTAAAACTGTGAAGCTGAATTCTTTCAAGCTTGTTCCCTGCCTGATTGCTGGCATTACCATCGGGTTGGCCTGTTTCTTTCAAAGCTCCTTCTTCTCTCGACATTTTGATTTTTTCCAACGTTTGGAATGGGTCACCTACGATCAACGCGTCAAGGCCGCGCAATCTTTCCCACGTCTCTGTTCCACAAATCTAGCTGCTGTATTTTTGGATGAAGTCACGGTAAAAGTTTTGGAAGCCAGTTGGCCCTACCCTCGGCAACTGCATGGACGCGTCGTCCGCGAACTGGCAGCACAAGGAGCCAAAGCGGTTGGGTTTGATATTATTTTCGGCGAATTACGTCCGTTGGATGAGCGGATCCAGATGCCGGACAAGTCCACCGTTACTTCAGACGATTTTTTCGGTGCACAAATGCAACGAGCAGGAAACGTGATCCTTGCCGCCGAATCGCAGGAGAGTGAAAAAAACCTTTCTGCTGAGGTGAAATCGGCTCAGGACGACCAAAGAGCCTTTCCACCTCCAGTTTTCGCTACCAATGCGATGGCCGTAGGCGCGATCAATGCCGAAGCTGATTCGGACGGCATTTTGCGACGCGCCAAAGCGTTCACGGACGATCCTGATCGTGGACGCTTCTGGCACTTGGGAATCATTCTCGCAGCAAAAGAACTCGGTCTCGACTTGAGTCGGGCCGTCGTTGAACCCAACCGCTTGATTCTCAGTTCCACCAATGGCGTTCAACGCATCATCCCCATCGACGACAAAGGTTTTTTCTACATCGATTGGTGCCTGTCCGTCTATGACGAACGTTTAACCAGGATGTCTTACGGGATGCTCGTGATGTTGGACGAAGCCCGTCAAACCGGGAATCCCGATACATATCGCCAAGTGGTTGAGGTTTTCCGAAACGAATCGGGCAAAACAAACTTGCTGGGCGATTCCCCTTTCAAGAATAAATTAGTCGTCGTTGGATCTACACTCACCGGCAACAATCTGACGGACCGCGGCTCGACACCGCTGCATAAACAGGATTACCTCGTGAGCAAACATTGGAACGTGGCGAACTCGATCATCACCAACCAATTCATTCGCCTTAGTTCCTATCCTTTCCAATTCTTAATCATCGTGCTGCTCGGCACATTGGCCGCCGTGCTGACGTTGCAACTCCGCGCCGTCTCGGCATCGATTTCTGTCGTTGCGATGTTGATTGCCTACGTGGCGTTAACTTTTTTTCTTTTCATACAGTATCGTTTATCAATTCCGCTCGTCATTCCGGTATTCGGCGCTGCCTTGATGACTCATGTTTCGATGGTCACCTACCGCGTGCGTGTGGAACAAAAGGAAAAGCAGCGCGTGAAAGCGGTTTTTTCAAAAATGGTTTCACCGAGTATTGTTAACGAAGTGCTGAATGTGGAAACTCTTTTGCTCGGCGGCGCACGGCGAAAAATTACCGTCTACTTCGCGGACGTTCGTGGGTTCACTGAGATGACCGATATCCACCAGTCGCGCGCCGAGGAATACGTGCGCGACCAGAATCTGTCCGGGGCCGCCGCAGAAGCGCATTTCGACGAACAGGCACGGGAAACTCTCGCAACGGTGAACCTTTATCTCGGCACCATTGCAGACAAGGTTAAAGAGCACAACGGCACGCTGGACAAATATATCGGTGATTGCGTGATGGCTTTTTGGGGCGCACCTCTCGCAAATGAAACGCACGCCTTGGATTGCGTGCGCGCGGCCATTGCTTCACAGCGGGCGATGCACCAGTTGAATCAGCACCGCGCTGTGGAAAATCAAAAACGCGAGCAGGAAAATCGCGCTCTCATCGCTGCCGGTCAGCGTCCTTTAGATATGTTGCCGCTTCTTTCGCTCGGCAGTGGTATCAACACAGGGACGGTTGTCGTCGGCATGATGGGATCTGACGCGCACGGGTTGAACTATACTGTTTTCGGGCGCGAAGTGAATCTTGCCAGCCGACTCGAAGGTGTGTCCGGGCGTGGGCGAATCATCATCGGTGAATCAACGTTTTTAGAAATCAAGCGTGATGATCCGCAACTCGCCGCCACCTGCGTCGAATTAGAGCCTGAAAAAGTGAAGGGCTTTCGAAACGCCGTGAAGATTTACGAAGTTCCCTGGAAAATAGCTTCTGAAGATTCAGCCTCCCCCACCCCGCAACCCGCGTCGGTGGAATCGATCAAAGCGTAAATACTCCCCCTCGCAAGCGAACTTCGCTTGACGCCTTGGTGAAAAATCCCTACTGCATTCCACAACGCGATGACCAACGGCCAAGTCACTCTTCACTTCCTGGATTTCGCGATCTTCATTCTCTACATGGTGGGTATTATCGCGTTTGGATTTTGGGTGTCGCGCAAAGGAAAAAATACCGCGCAAGGCTATTTCCTTGGCAACAAAACCATTCCGTGGTTCGTGATTGGTTCGTCGATGGTTGCGGCGGACATTAGCAGCGAACAATTTATCTCCTACGTCGGCGGCGCTTACAAACACGGCATCGTCCTTGCGGCGGGCGATTGGAACGCTTGGGTTATTTACAGCCTGCTTATTTTAATTTTCCTGCCGTATTACGTTCGCACCGGCGTGACGACGATGCCGGAGTTCCTCGAACGCCGTTACAACTCCACCTGCCGTTATATTTTTGCCATCGCGTCTGTCATCGGGTTCGTGGCGGCAATCAATGCCGGCGCGCTTTATTCGGGCGGCATCATGCTCGACAGTTTTTTCGGCGAAGGTCTGGCACGCTTGATGCCGCAGTTGAATATTTCTGGAAAACCGGTTTCGCCCGTCGTGCTTTACATCGTGTTTTTCGCCGTGACGACGGGGGTTTACACCATTTACGGCGGACTCAAGGCAGCCGCGTGGACGGATTTGTTGCAGATGATCATACTGTTGGGCGCGGGATTTCTCGTGCCGGTGCTGGCGTTGCGACATGTCACCGACATCAACGCATTTATCGCAGCGAACCCCGAACATTTCCAAATGTTCAAGCCGCCAACGCACAAGCCGTTTCCGTTCACCGGAGTGTTCACCGGTTTTCTCTCAGTGGGAATCTGGTATAGCTGCACAAGCCAGCACATGGTGCAACGCGTTCTCGCCGCGAAGGACGAATGGCACGCGCGCGTCGGAGTGGTCTGCGCGGGGTTCCTGCATATTATACTCCCCTTCTTCTTCATCGTGCCCGGCATCATCGCGTTCAAAATGTTTCCGACACTGGAACATCCCGACCAGGCCTATCTCGTCCTTGTGAAACAGTTTATTCCGACGGGACTCAAAGGACTTTTGCTCGCGGGCATGGCGGCGGCGTTGATGGGTCACGTTTCAACCGTGGTCAACTCCGCGTCCACCATTCTCACCCTCGACATCTATAAAAAATTGATCAACCGCAACGCGACCGAAGCGCAGCAAGTCCGGTTCGGTCGCTGGAGCGGCGCATTTGTTTTGGTCGCGAGCATCTGGATTGCGATCAGCTTCACCGACACCTCCACGACCCTCTTTGAAAAAATCAACACGGTGTTCTTTTTCATCGCGCCGCCGTTTGCCGTCGTGTTCACGGTCGGAATTTTGTGGAAGCGCGCGAATGCTTTTGCCGCCGTGACGACGATTGTCGCAGGATTTATTTTCACTGGCGCACTGACGCAATTCGAATTGCTCGGTCGCTTCAACACCTTCAATCACCGCGCACTTGCCGCGTGGATTTTCTGCATGTTGGTGATGTTGATTGCGTCGTTGCTCACGCCGCCGCCGCCGAAAGAGAAAACCGACGGCATCATTTGGAATAGGTCTTACTTGATGTTGCCCCCAGACGAACAAGCCCGCCATCGCGGACTGCAAGACTGGCGCATCTGGTGGATTTTATTCGTCGTGATTGTGCTCTGCATTTACGGATTCTTCATCTATTGGCGCATCCGCAATCCTTGGTAAAATCAATATTTTTCGATGATTCGTGTTTCCATATGGCCACTCACTCCTTTGTATTAAAAAAGAGAGATCTCCCTGCATTCCTATCACTACGCATGGGTAGAGCGATCATTCAGCTTGGGTTATCCAGAACGGTTTGCTCAAGCATGCAAGAAACGCGAAAAATAAATATTGTCGTTTTTTCAAACAGTAGAGTCACATGATGTTCCCAAACAAAGCACAGAATGTTGTCATTAAACTATGTGGAATATGAGGGAATTTGCGTCGGCATGGGTGGCAATCCACGTTGTTGAGGGGAAATTACGGTTCCGAAAGGCCGTAGTAATCGGCATAGATGCGCGAGGCGCTGGCTTGGGCGCTGGCCCACTTCCATTTCGAATCGTTAAAACGGTTGGGGCTTAGGCTTTGGACATAGGGAGATGGCTTGGCTTCGAGCATGGATTCGACGACGTGGCGGCCAATGCCGGCGGATCCAGAAACCCCGTGAGCGTTGCAGCCGCCTGCCATGACGAAGCCTTTGACTTTCTCGGTCGGCCCGATGATAAAGCGGCCATCCGGCGTAAAGGTCGGCCAGCCTTTGAAAACGCTGCGGATGCCGAGGTCAGATGCCATGGGGAACTGCGGGATGAGGTCTTCGGCAAACTTGGCCAGGACATCCCAATCAGGTTCGATGCCGGGCGGATTTCCGCTCAACACATACGTCTGCGGGTCGGTGTGAAGCGGATTCGGCTCCCAACCACCCACGAGCAGAGCATTGACGTCGGTGCGGATGTAAAGGCTGAGGTCAGGTATGCGAATGACGGGAAAATTCGGCGTCAACCCATCGCACGGGACGCTGATAAAATATTCGTGACGCACCGGAACGATTGGCAACTCCAGCCCGACGAGTTTGGCGATATGAAACGCGTGCGCGCCGGCCGCGTTGATGACGGTGTCACAATTAATCGTTCCTTTGTCCGTTATCACGCCCGTGATGCGGCCGTCTTTCATCACGATTTGTTCCTCCGCCGTATTAACGCTGAACTGCACACCGCGCCGCCCGCTTTGCGAACAATAACTCGCGGTCAAATCATACGGCTGCAAATAGCCGTCGGTCGGACACCAGATAATTGATTTAGCCATTGAAAAATTCATCCCCGGCCATTTCTCTTCCGCGACTTTCGACGTGATGTATTCCGTTTCCAGACCCGCGCGGTCGGCGATTGCTTTCATCCGCTTGAATTCATCCACGCGCGCATCGTTCAACGCCACGCGGAGCGAGCCTACTTGCCGCCATGACGGATTGGCTTTCGTGTCCTTTTGCAAATCCGAAAATGTCTTTACCGACCACATGGCGAGTTGCGTGCGCTCGATGGTGGTGCGCACCTGCCCGACAAGTCCGGCTGCCTGGGCCGACGTGACGGCGGCGACCGATGGCTCTTTTTCTATGACGAGGATGTCGGTTTCGCCCGCCAGCGCTAGTTGATAGGCCGTGCCGCAACCGACCGCGCCGCCGCCGATAATGACAATTTTTGCGTCTTTGATTTTACTCATGATTTTTTGTGCGCTTTCATTCTCCATTCAGTCTCGCAATCCATTGCGGGACGATTTCGTACACGTCCCCGACTAGACCATAGTCGGCCACTTCAAAAATCGGCGCATCCGGATTGCTGTTGATGGCGACGATGGTCTTGGAATTCTTCATCCCTGCCAAATGTTGCACTGCGCCCGAAATACCCAGCGCGATGTAAAGGTCAGGCGCGACCACTTTGCCTGTCTGTCCAACTTGAAATGCGTTCGGGGTAATGCCCGCGTCCACCAATGCTCGCGAACTGCCTGCCGCAGCGTTCAGTTTGTCGGCTAACCCTCCGACCAGGCGTTCGAAGTCTTCACTGCTCTTGATGGCGCGTCCGCCAGAGACGACGATGCGCGCTTCGGTCACGTCGGGCCGGGTGGAAAGTTTGGATTGCAACACTTCGAATTCAGTTTTCTTCGGCAAGGTCGCTTCGTCCACGGCGACGGCGGTGATCGTGAATCGGTCGGGGTTGGCGCTGGCGGGAGCATAAGACGATGGACGGACGGTGACAATTTGCGGTTTTTCCAGCAGCGCGACAGTTGCAACAACTGACCCGGCGAAGAGTGGTCGCCGAAAACAAAGCTGGCCATCGCGAAACTCGTGACCCATCACTTCGCTGGCCATCGCGCCGCCAAGCAGTCCAGCGGCGCGCGGCAAAATATCTTTCGCAAAGGTGGTTGCCGCCGCGACCACCAAATCGCAACCGCGCTGCCTGACCACGTCCGCGATGACCTTCGCGTAGCGATCGGCCACGGGATTTATCAGTGCGGGATGGTCGGCGACCAACACCGGAGCGTAGGTCGATGCATCCTGCGCGATCACTGCCAGGGAGTAGCCGAGCAGCAGACATTCAACCTTGCCGTTGGTTTGTTCAGCGACTGCGTTGGCGAAAGCAATCGCAGAGCGGCTGCCGAGACGTATTCCATTGCGATCGTGTTCGCAGGGGATTAGAACGCGCATGGTTTTGCTTTCACAACACTTTTTCTTCGTCGCGCAGTTGGATGAGCAATTCGTCGAGGCTGCCGACGCGCACGCATTTGCGCCGCGAGGGGACGGCCTCAAGTCCGAGCAATTGCAGGCGCGGCTCGATCGTCACCCCAAGTTCCGCCGTCGAGATGCGCTCGATGTTCTTCTTGCGCGCTTTCATGATGCTCGTCATCGAAGCATAGCGCGGCTCGTTGAGGCGAAGGTCGGCGGTGACGACAGCGGGCAGACTGACGCGGATGATTTCCAGCCCCGCGTCGGTTTCGCGGGTCACGCGCAGGCTGTCGTTGAGGAATTCAATCTTCGAAGCGAAGGTCGCCTGGGGCCAGCCGAGAAGCGCGGCAAGCATCTGGCCAGTCTGGCTGTGATCATCGTCCACGCCTTGCTTGCCCATTAGAATCAAATCGGGTTGATAACGATCGGCAAATGGCTTGAGGATGCAGGCCACGTTCCATGGATCGAGCGGCGCGTCGCAATGAATAAGAGTTGCGTTGTCCGCGCCCATCGCGAGTGCGGTGCGGAGTTGTTGCTCGCAAGCCTCCGTGCCGACGCTCACAACCAGCACTTCAACCACGGCGGTGGATTTCTCTCGAATCCGCAACGCTTCTTCGACAGCGATCGCATCAAATGGATTGATCACGAAAGGCAGTCCGTCGGTCACGATGCCTGAGCCATCGGGTTTGACTTGAATTCTCTGGTCGGTGTCGGGGACGCGTTTGATGGGGACGAGAATTTTCAAGTGGTCACGAGGCCAACATCTTCAAATACCACCTCACGAAGCCGTCCACGTTGTATTCTTTTAAAGTGGAATACGGGCCGGGAGTGAAGGCGCTGGAATTGACGCCGCGTTGCTGGCGTTCACAAATCTCCCAGTCTTGCTCCGAAGTCATTTGCCAGAAAGGCATCAGTTTTTCCAACTGGTAATCGCGCCCTTCCACCGCCTTCGCGTCCACCAGCCACCAGACGCGGATAGCGGTAAGTTGCGGGCCGACGGGAAGCAGGCGGGTGCTAACCGCGTGGTCGCAACTGGAATGGTTCCAAAAATTCGGCAGCGTACGAATTCTCAGGGTGCCAACGTCCGCATCCTGATAATCGCCCATTAACGGCGCCACGCGTTTGCCGTCCATCGATTCGGATACATAACCATCCACGAGTGGCGTCCGATTGCCGGAGAACCAGATATTGTTCTCGGCATCGGGAAACGTCGTCATACCGGTGCGTGTGTGTGTTGGGGCAAGGCCGGTCGCCTTCCACTTCTTTTCGCTGCGAGCGATCACTCCGTTGATTTCTTTTTTGATGCGCGGCGTGGTGTCATCCGCGTTGTAGTGGTCGAAGTTGGCCTTGATGTATTGCGGATGATTGAGGTTGCAATCATGCTTATCCGGTTGGTTGACAAAACCGGAATTTAATGGGTTTAATCCCTCATGGCGCAGGTCTTCAGAAGGCATGAGTTCGACCGCATCAATCTCGACTGAGGAGCCGTCATCAAGAAGCACCAGAATGCGCGGATGCGGTGGGTGGAAAGCGGCACTGGCGATGCGGTGAGTTGTTCCACGAGTGCGCAGCTTTACGAGAGTTCCGATTGGGTGGTTGAGTGTCCATTTTTCAGCAGTATGCATATATGAAACTACAAGAGTTGATTGTTAAGTTGCAGGCGATTGAGAAATTGAAGCCAGATGCCGTCGTGGATTTCCAGCTTGCGGATGTCCGCACTGGAGGGTTTACCACACAGCCAGCACATCTTTTGGATGTCTGCGCCGATGCAGAAGGCGTGCGCTGTCTTATTACAGTAGGCAATTACGAGAGCGATGCCGCGCTCTACAAGGACCACGTCGAAACATTGAAGCGACGGGAGTAGTAGTTGCCGCCTGCACCACGCGTTGGAGTCAATCTGATTCCGTATTGAAGCCCCATGCAACTCCCACAAACAGAGCCAGACTATGCCGCCATATCGAAACGGGTGGACGATGAGTTTGTCTGCCAGCATGTAAAGAAGACGGTGCGCAAAAAGATGGCGGCTGATGGCGCAATTTCCATTTGGCATCAATGTGACCGTTGCGGACAAAAGGCCGGCATTGCTATCAGAAAGGCTTCGCTGCCGCCGATACATGTTCAGGCGCTTCCTGTGTGGGAAGCTCAGATTGAGTCTGTATTCCAGGCTGAGAGGAACAAGCGCTTTCAAGAAGTTTACGCAGCCGAGAAGATACGATGCTCGGATGAGTGGCACCGCGTTTACGCGCAGTATTTGCAAACGGCGGAGTGGAAGCGTAGGCGCCAGCTTGTGCTGCTCCGCGCTCAAGGCATTTGCGAGGGTTGTCGAGAGTCTCAGGCGGTCGATGTTCATCATCTCACTTACTCCGATGTGGGCGAGGAGTTTTTGTTTCAGTTGGCCGCTCTTTGCCGGAAGTGTCACGACCGTTGGCACGGTCTTCTTCAGCCCAGCGCAGCCGCCAAACATCAGCCGCTATTGCAGCCTTTTCCTGCTCCGACAGGATGGTAATCCGCCTGAATAATTTTCCCCATTTGATGGGACGATTCCCGCTCCCATGTCCTTTTTTTTTCTTGGATTTCATTTTCTTTTGTAGTTGTGTTGGAGCGTGAGTAACAAAATTCAGACGGCCCCCGCGCCCGCCATGCGGTTGCGCCGGATGCGCAATATGTTTGCCAAGG
>JBKJOA010000431.1:0-3607 GCA_046593365.1 Limisphaerales bacterium | reverse complement strand
GATAAAGACCGCAAGTTCGTCAAAGCCTTTGGCGGACCGGGTGAAGAAGAAGGAAAGTTTAAAACCTGTCATGGCATCGCGCTCGATACGCGTGGTCGCAAACCATTGTTGCTTGTTTGTAACCGCAACAACAACCGTGTTGAACACTGGGACCTCGACGGCAACTTCGTTCGCGTCATCCAGAAAGACTTGCGCATGCCCGCCGCCGTTCATATTCAGGGCGATTACGCCATCTTTCCAGAGCTACAAGGTCGCGTGACCGTTTTAGATAAGAAGGGCAATATTGTGGCGCAAGTTGGAGATAACCCCATTGCAGCGCAACGCGCCAACTTCGGCCTGCCGCAAGACCAGTGGAAAGATGGCATTTGCAACTCGCCCCACGGCGCTTGCATGGACAAGAAGGGCAACTTAATCGTCGCCGAGTGGAGTGCATTCGGTCACCTCCACAAATTCAAGCAGGATTAGCTGGCGTACTGAGGACAACCCTTCCCCCCGCCTGCCAATGATTCAACGATAATTGGGCTTGTCCCATTGATGCCGACCATCTTAACGCTCATTCCGATCATAATAGCGATAACGTTCATCATGCCGTGAGTGGTAGCCGTCGCGATATGATCCAGATGGTTCATAGATACGTCCCGACGCACTTTCGCGATGCGCATAACATCCGAACCCGGTGACCGACATCGCCATCAAAGCGGCGAGTGTTACAATAGATTTTATTTTATTCATAATTGCTCCTTCCAAAGCCATCCTGACTGCATCTAAATAACCCTCCTATCAAGATTCATTTCAAGTGGGGTTATGCCTCACATTTCGATGAAGGGTTTGCCACTCTTTTTTTATGGTGTGGGGGACGGTAATAAGATTTATTCGTTTTCGACAATGAGGGGGGAACGCAGTTCCTTTTCAGGCGATCCCCTTGCGTATTTAGTCCCAATTGACCGGTTACACAAACCACGCAAGTATCTGAGAGGGGACTTGAAAGAGATGAAAAATCGCGATAATGCAAAGGTTCAGACGAGGGCGGCTTGCGAGAAGTTGGACTGTAAGGACTCGGAAGCGCCACGCAAACGTCATCGTTTCTGGCGGCGGTTTGCTGTTGTATTGCTTGTAGTGGCTGTCGTCGCGGGTATAGGTCGGGCCATGCTTCCTTGGGTGGTGCGGGACTACGTGAACCGAACCCTTGACCGCAGCCATCTCTATTCCGGAAAAATCGGCAAACTTCAGATCAACCTGTGGCGCGGCGCGTATTCCATCCAGGATGTCAGCATCAGCAAGACGACCGGAAATGTACCGGTTCCGTTCTTTGCAGCGAAGCGGGTTGAGTTCGCTCTTTTGTGGAAAGCCTTGCTTCATCGCCGCCTCGTTGGCCGTGTCCTGATGGTGCAGCCTGAAATCAATTTTGTGGATGCTCCAAGCGAGGCAGAAACGCAAACCGGCGTCGGCGGTCCCTGGCTTCAGATGATCAAAGATTTGTTCCCATTTAAAATTAACAGCGCCGTCATTCAGGACGGCTCAGTCCACTTCCGCACTTACCAGAAAGCAAAACCTGTGGACGTTTACCTCTCTCACCTGGAAGGATCAATTGATAACCTGGGTAACATTCAGAATGACACGATTCCACTCGGGGCGACCGTTCAGGCTACCGCACTTGCCATGGACGAAGCCAAGTTTGAATTTAAGATGACTCTGGATCCATTTTCCTATCGCCCTACTTTTCACATGGCGACGCGCTTGATCGGTCTTGATCTAACAAAGATTAACGACCTTGCACGTACCTATGGCAAATTCGATTTCGAGCGCGGCTGGTTCGACCTGGTCATTGAAACCGATTCCAAGGAAGGTCAAGTAACCGGCTATGTTAAACCGCTCTTCCGCAACCCGAAAATCTTCAGCCTCACCGACGACATCAAGGACGAAAACGTTCTCGAATTTTTTTGGCAGGCCTTGCTCGGCGCGGCAACCAATCTCTTCAAGAACTGGTCACGCGATCAGGTCGGGACGCTGATTCCTTTTAGCGGCGACGCTTCTGGAAACAACCCGGACATCATTGCCACCATTGGCAATGTCCTGCGCAACGCCTTCGTTCGCGCCTATCTGCCGCGTCTTGAAAGCGGCCAGAACTCCGTTGATGGACTCCAGTTTCAACCTCCTGATATTTCCGATCCAATCTCCTCCGGCGATGTCTTGTGACTTATGAACCAACTCAACTGAAAATTATGAAAAATAAAATCAATCCAGACACTTCAGCGAACATAAACTCGCCGCGACTCACCCGTGTCGTTCATGCGATGACGCTGTTGCTTCTCTCTGCTGCGTTTATCTCGAGCTTTGGCTGCGGCTCCGCCAAGCAAAAGACAAAGAACACCGACTTCTTCACCTCCGGCAGTCGCGAGGCCGATCAGCGCGCCAGCCAACGAATGGCCAGGGATGAACAACTCGCCGGTTCCAGTGAAGGCGCGGGGGAAAAAAACTCCAAGAAGGCGAAGTCTGGAGATGACAAGTCCGCAGGCGGCACAAACCAGGCGGCTCAAGTTGAGGGAAAACTCGCTCTCTTCGACCGACTCGGAGGCGAGGAGGGAATTGCCAAAATCGTGGACGACTTCCTTCCGAGAGCAATGCAAGATCCCCGTGTGAACTGGCAACGCAAAGGAGTCAAGCGGGGTGGCTTCTCGTTCCAACGTGGGCAATCCGTTTCCTGGAGCGCCACGCCTGCGAATATTGCACAACTCAAAAAACATTTCGTCCAGTTCTTTGCTCTGGCGACGGGAGGGCCATCTCATTACGAAGGCAAAGACGTGAAGTCCGCTCATGCGGCGATGCACATTAGTAACGCGGAGTTCGAAGCTGCCGTCGGCGACCTGAAGGCATCCTTGGACAAACTTCAAATCCCAAACAAAGAGCAAAAGGAACTGCTCGCCGTCGCCGAAAGCACCCGTCCCCAAATCGTCGGTGAGCGATAGTAAATGAAATTGCGCAAAGCGGCAACTTTGCCTTCCAATTCCGCGAAACCATTTTAAACCCGAACTCCGAAATTGAAATGGGTGGCACAGGCGGGTGGCACGGTCTCACGACATGGGTAACAGTTTGGTTTCACGACATGGGTTACACTTTTTTGGTGGGCAGGGTTCTAGGACGGGAGGCTGGACGCATTCCCGCCGGGTCACTCTGGTATAAGAGCCCGATCAGTTGCTTTCCCAAATACACTTCGAGGATACCGGGGCTGACGGGTTTGAGGCCAACAGTCTGACCGACAAACGCCCGGCCAATGAAACGGAAACGTCCCTGCCATTTGATGTCGCCATGAAAGACCACGCGCCGCACCCACCAACTGTCAGGATAAACCAAGGCTGGAAGTCGTTTGGGAAAACGGCGGGTGCTGGCGCGATAATGTTTGGCTGGCACTTGCTGTCCCAGCGCTTCGTGCGGACGAATCCGGTTGTAGTAATGCAGCCAACGCGTGCTACGGGCTTGCTGGCCTTGCGGCGTCCGGGCGGGCGGACAGACCACTTCGCGTTTATAGACACCGTGCATCTGTTCGTGAGCGGCGTTGTCTTCCGGATGCGCGCGCCGGATAAACTCCACGGCAATCCCCAGACGCAGC
>JBKJOA010000421.1:0-2578 GCA_046593365.1 Limisphaerales bacterium | reverse complement strand
GCATCTCCCTCGTTACCGGCCCGTCTGAGAGAAGATGCTGATGGCTTTTTTTAGGATTTCACGTTCTTGGCGCAGAACTTCAACCTCACGCCGCAACCGTGAGAGTTCTTCGTCTTGGGGATGGCCCTGACCGGGAAAAGCCTTCGCGCCATTTTGCTCGGCTTCTTTTTTCCAGCGCCCAACCATGTTGTCGTTCAGGCCAAGGTCGCGTGACACCTGAGCGATGCTCAGGCCGCCTTCTGTGACCAACCGAACTGCTTCACGTTTGAACTCGCTGCTGAAATGCTTGCGTTTGGATTGTTTGTTTTGAACTGCCATTGTCGCTCCTGTGGTTTCAGTCTCTCTTTTTCAACTGTCCACATTATCGGGGGAATTCCAAAGCATCAGTGGCTTTCCAAGTGTTTACCACAAGCATGATTATCTGCTTAAGCGACGACAAAAACGCCGCTTCCAAGCTGGAGGCGGCGTTTTTCACGAAGGCAATTTGAGTTGGCAGTTTAGCGGTAGACGCGGAAGTATTGACGGACGCGCTCTCCAACGCTGTTGGTGATGGTGCGGTAGCGTGTGACATAATCCCGGCGGCTACTCCGGTCGCTGTTCCGGCGGTCATCGAAACGTGCATTGCGGGAGTTGGGACGCGCGGTATTGCGGTCGTTGCGCCGGGAGATGTGGCGATTACGCTTCTGCTGTTTGCGAACACCTTTCTCGTCTTCTTTCTGCTGCTTGCTAATGTATTTCTCAGCGCGCTTCTGCCGCTCGCTATAATACTTCTCGTCGTGCTTCTGCTCGTCGCGAACATACTTCTCGTTTTGCTTCTGCGCTTTGGAATCGGATTTAGTGCGATAACCATAAGCGGGTGCGTATGACTTGGGCTTGGCCTGCGCGCTCTGGAAAGTCGAGCCGACTGGCAGAGTCGCTAATGCTGTGAAAAGCGCCAGGGAAACGCGAATGCGCTTCGTAAGGGGTGGGACTGGTGTCATTGGTGTTCTCCTGTGGAATGATGTGTTCGCATAACAGCGAAACTCTCTTTTCACTTCTGAGGCAAAATAAGAGCCATCCTGAAAAGCGACAGCAGCGGGACGCCATCACACAGGGTTAAGTTCTAACGATGCAAACCCGACGGTAAACCCTGCTTGCCTACGACGACCCCTCATGTGGGACATGGTTACTGACTGCGCTTGCTCAGGTGACCTCCTCCTGATAAACAATCCCATTTAGATGTAAGTAGTCGGACAGAATTACTTTAGACCAAGAGCAAACTCCGAAAAGTTGATCTTGAGCAGACTCCCTACCGCTGCCAAGGCTTGGCGCGTTTGATAGAACAGCGTTTGCGCATCAACGTAATCGCCCGGTTGCAGCCATTCATACTTCAACTTACGCCACAGAATCTCAGCAATGTTCAACTGTGGCGAATAGGGCGGTAAATAGAATAGGAACAATCCGCGCTCCTGCCAAAACTCAAGCCGTTCCTGCACCTCTTGCGACTTGTGAACCCGCGCATTATCCAACACCACAACCGTCACCCGTTCCAAAGATAAAGACAGACGATCTAACTGCTCCACGATAAAGGTGCTGTCAATGCTCCCCCGCGTGGTGTAAAAATGGCAGCGGTTGGAACGGTTGATAAAGGCGAAACAGTTCAAACCCTCCCCTTGACTGGACGGCACAAAGACATCCTCATCGGCAAACTGCCAGCCATAAGGCACACAACCGCGCAGACACACCCGACTGGCGTCACCATAATACAACTCTATCAATCCCCATCGTGAAAATTGTTCCAAATCGGCCAAACACTCCACTTTCAATTGATAAAAGTGCGGCTCTGGCTCTTGACGGGGACGTTTTCGGATTCGTTTATAGCGAGCAGTGTGTAGGTAAAAAGCGCACTAGCGTTTTATCACTAAAGCTCTTACCCAGTTCTTCCTCCAAGTCGGCTTTAGCCAAACGAATCCGCTGCCGATTACCGCGCACTGCTTCTCTAACCTGCGCCAAATCCGTCTCGGTATTCAAAATCGCTTTGCGTCCACGTCCCGGTTTGGTCTGCAATCCGGCGATGCCTTCTTGCTGGTAGCGCGTGAGCCAGTTATTGACCGTCATTTCACAACAGCCAACGATGCGTCCTACTTCCAAAGAGGAGCGGCTCTCGCATTTCAGGAGAATAATTTGGCAACGCATCCGAAAAGCATGACTCTCTCCGGTGCGATAACCTCTCTCTAATTGCGCCCGTTGGTCGGGCGTCAGTTCGATAGTTTTGAAATTGGACATCTTAAATCAAAGTCTAACCTATTTATGGCTGACTACTTATGAAAAGATAATTCAGCTTTTGCAGAAGGTTCAGTCCAAATAGTCGTTGAAAGATTTGCTTTAGCGCACTTCCACTCTGTTTTCGGCGCTTTCGGCGCGCAGTTGCGGGTCATACATCGCTTGCATTTGCGCGGGCATGACATGATAAACGCCCGGCGTTTGGGCGCGCAGATGATAAGAAATCGTGTGCGTGCCTGCCGGAACTTTACGCGCGAAAAACGCGATGCGCTCATCGCGCACATCGACATTCGAGACTTGAATAGACGAGTAGCCG
>JBKJOA010000327.1:0-4071 GCA_046593365.1 Limisphaerales bacterium | reverse complement strand
AATTTACGTCGGGAATACCGTTTCAAATGTGAACTCAGATAGGCTGCAAACCCCGACGCCGAATTAGATGTTAGGCGACTTCGCACGCGTCCCGTGAAACGAGAGACACATTATTTGAACACTGACTTGGACCTCGTTGCCCAACAAAGCCTCAAGGCACTCGCGGCGGCGTTCGAGACGAGAGGCGTGTTCCCGTTGCATGTCGATCTTCGCGACGACCAGCAGTGGTATTCGACGCTGGAGAGTGAGGAGCAGTTCACTGAGCCCGAACCGAATATTGTGGCGCTACTTACCGCTATCGAAGCACTCGACCCGCAGTCCCGCAATCAATGGGCAGCTTGTGCCACCCGCGAGTTCAACATCGGTTACGATTGTGGCGACGAGCCTCGGGCGTTCAACCACGGACTCACAGCACCGACGCTTGCTCGCATGGCCGCGCTCGACATCTCTTTGCGCATCACGCTGTATCCAGCCGAGAGTGCCACATCGAAGACCTCAGAACTCACTCATGACGCCTAAACCAACGTCGCCTAACTGTTGTACCTCGACACGTTGTCCGCAGATATGATTCCTCAGGAAACTCTCGCGGTTTGCACCGGCAAACTGGACAGCGGAACTTTCGCGTTAGATTGCGCAAAATAATTTGCCGACCATTCATTCGCAAAAAGCACTACGGGATTTTGGCCCATGTCGTAGGCGAGGCGCGAACCAGTCGGAAGCGAAAGCGCGTCGAGGTCCCACTCTTTCAATTCGGGCGGCAACCAGCGCACCACGGTCCACGGCGCAGGTTCCAAACGCGACGCCGCGCCGTATTCGCTTTCGAGCCGAAATTGCACGACTTCGAATTGCAGCGGCCCGACGGCGGCGAGCAAAGGCACTTTGATGGGGCTGTTGCGCAGATGCAAAACCTGGATGACCCCTTCTTGCAATAATTGATCCAGCCCCTGCCGAAATTGTTTATACCTGGCCGTATTTGGATTGTGCAGATACGAAAAGGCCTCGGGCGTGAAGCGCGGGATTTCTTTGTAGCTGATGGCAGGGTCGGTGGTGAGCGTATCGCCGATGCCAAACCCGTCGTGGCCGACGAGGCCGATGATGTCGCCGGGAAACGCTTCGTCCACGGTTTCGCGTTCGTTGCCGAAAAGTTTGTGAGAACTGGAGAGGCGCACTTTTTTCTCAGAACGAGAATGGCTGACGGTCATGTCGCGCTCAAATTTTCCCGAACAAACGCGGACGAAGGCAATGCGGTCGCGATGTCGCGGGTCCATGTTCGCCTGAATTTTGAAAATGAATCCGGAGAAAGCCGGGTGCTCCGGCGAAATCTGCGTCCCGGCCATGACGCGAGGTTTCGGGGGCGGTGAATGCTGGAGGAAACCATCGAGGAGCAGTTGCACCCCAAAATTATTTACGCCGCTGCCGAAGAAAACCGGGGTCGTTTTCCCTGCGAGCACCGCTTCTTCGTCGAACGTTTCGCCAGCGCCTTCGAGCATTTCCAATTCTTCTGACACCTTTTTGAACGTCTCGTCATCCAGTCGCTCGCGGATCAACGGGTCATCGATTCCGCCCACCGAAACCGGCGCGCGATATTTCCCGCCCACCGTGCGTTCGAACAGATGAAATTGTTTGGCGCGCCGATCGTAAACGCCTTGAAATTCGAAGCCGGTTCCAATCGGCCAATTAACCGGAAAGGCACCGATGCCGAGCACGCGCTCCAGTTCGTCAAGCAACGACAACGGATCTTTCATCGGCCGGTCGCATTTGTTCATGAAGGTGAAAATTGGCACGCCACGTTGACGGCAAACTTCAAACAGCTTGAGCGTTTGCGCCTCGATCCCTTTACCGGCGTCGATGACCATGATCACGGCATCCACGGCGGTCAGCACACGGTAAGTGTCTTCAGAAAAATCTTTGTGCCCCGGCGTGTCGAGCAGGTTGATGCGGTAGCCATCGTAATCAAATTGTAGAACGGTCGAGCTGATGGAAATGCCGCGTTTACGCTCCAGTTCCATCCAGTCGGAAGTGGTGGCACGCTGATGTTTGCGCGCTGTGACGGAGCCTGCCAATTGCACCGCACCTCCGTAGAGCAAGAGTTTCTCCGTCAGCGTGGTTTTGCCAGCGTCAGGATGCGAGATGATGGCGAACGTCCGTCGTTTTTGAATTTCTTTTGCGATATCCACAAGAGCGCGGAACGTAGCACAAGCCCAAATTGGAACAAGCGCGCCGTTCCCTCAATGGAGTTTGGGAACAATGATTTCAAGCGGGACACGAATCGCCTTCGGTCGATAATGGTCGGGATTCATCCGGCCATTGACGCAAGCGGGCAGACAGGGTTCGTAGCCGTTGATCGAATAGGTGACGAGCAGTTCGTTTTTTCCATTGATGAATTCAGGATGCGCAACGGGTAAATAAAAAAACGGGAAATGACCCTCCACGGTATCGTCGAGCGTCCAAATTTTTTTCAGGGGCGAAAAAGGCCCCATTGGATTTTCGCTGAACGAGGTCAGAATTTCATTGCCCTGATCGCAAGCCACGCTGAAGGACGAGGTGGTCAGGAGAAAATTGTTCGTAATGCGACACACATTCACCGAGGTCGAAGCGCCTTTCGCGATGACGGCGGCGTTTCCGATGTTTGCACCCCACGCTTTGCCGTCCCAATAAGACCAATCACCCGCAGGATTCTCTGTTTTGAAGCGCGCCACATAAACATCGCTGGTCGTGAGGGTCTGCTTGTTGCCAAAGGCGAAGGTGAACCCGCTTTTGTCGTTGACGAAACCGCATCCAAAATCAATTCCGTTGAACTCGGGCAGCGGGATGTATTCGATGACTTTCATTTCTGGAAACTTCATTTTGCCCCAGAAATGTCCGACCGCTTCAAAGCCAAAAGTTCCCTCCCCTGTTTTTCGCAAGCAGGTCAGATAAACATAAACCGCATTGCCCTGCTGAAATCCTGAAACGGGCCAGAACCAAAGTTTTAGATCCGTCGGATGCTGAAAGAGTGACCGGTTGCCTGGGCCTTTCCCGAGCAATGTTCGCCAACCGCCCAGCGAATTCGCGTCTTGCAACATCGCCGCATTGCGCACCTGGAAAAGGCAGGGAATGGTTCGCGTGGCCGCATCATAATCGTCAATATGGCTGTCGCCGAACAGCCACAACACGCGGCCATCGGACAAAGGAACCGAAGTCGCACCATCGCCTGCGACCCAGCCGTTGGTTTTGCGAAACGCTTCCGTGAAGTGGAGGTCTTTATTAGTTTGCTGATTTGATTTCGGGGCGGTTTCAGGACGGACCTTGCACGAGGCGAAAATCACGGCGAGACACGCCAACACAATCAACCCAGGAATGGTTCGGGTTAGTTTTATTTCAATGTGATACTCTGCGCGAAAGCACAACGGCAAGAGTTCTCAGCGACATTTCACCTGTCGATGGAGGCTTGTCGCCAAGCAAGGAGTGCTTCTGATCCGAGAAAATGAAAGCGTAACACACTGCGCATTCAACGCCCGTCAATTGGGTAGTGGCTCAGTTTGGTTTGGAGTTCCGCCTTTAGGCGGTCCGAAACTGCGTCAACGCGGAACTCCAAACCCGCAACGAATTCAAATTGAACCACTGCCGTCAATTGGGCCCCGCTTCAAACTGCAGATAAATGCATTTGAGATACTGCGCTTCACGGAAAGTGGCCGGATGATCTGGCGCGTGGGCTGTTGTCTGTAGTTCGACAAACTTGCGGCCCGAACTGCGCGCGGTTTCACGGAGCATCGCGAAGAATTCGTCGGTGGAAACGTGGGCCGAGCACGAGGCCGCAACCAGAATCCCCCCGGAATTCAGATGACGGATGGCGTGGCGGGCGAGCTTTCCGTAAGCCTGAATTGCTCCGGCGCGTTCCGCTTCACGCTTTGCCAATGACGGTGGGTCGAGGACAATTAAATCAAACTTTCGTTGGGCGTTCCCGGCGATCCATTCGAAGGCGTCGGTCTGGATGGTTTCATGGCGACAGGTTTTAACCGTCACATTCGTTTTGTTCAGGGCAAAGTTACGGCGCGCACTTTCCAAAGCATGGTGGCTGATGTCGAGATC
>JBKJOA010000287.1:0-2811 GCA_046593365.1 Limisphaerales bacterium | reverse complement strand
TCCTTGCTCGCGCCACCGCCGACGTCGAGGAAGTTCGCCGGATTGCCCCCGAAATGTTGGATGATGTCCATCGTCGCCATCGCGAGACCGGCGCCATTCACGAGGCAGGCAATTGAGCCGTCGAGCTTGATGTAATTGAGATTGAATTTACTCGCTTCGATTTCCAGCGGCGCTTCTTCGGCGAGGTCGCGCATCTCCTGAATATTTTTGTGGCGATAAAGCGCGTTGTCATCCAAACCAATTTTTGCATCGACAGCGGACAACGTTTCTTTGCCGTCCGCGCCAACCACGATGCAGAGCGGATTTATTTCCACCATTGCCGCGTCGCATTCCCACCAGGTTTTGTAAACGCCGAGCAAAAGTTTCGCGCCGCTCGCAATCAGATCGCCTTTCAAGCCGAGCGCGGCGGCAAGTTTTCGCGCTTGATACGGCATCATGCCCACGGCGGGATCGATGGTTTCTTTGACGATTTTCTCGGGATGTTTTTCGGCAACTTCTTCGATGTCCACGCCGCCTTCGGTGCTGACCATCATGATTGGCCGAGACGACGCGCGGTCGAGGAGAACGGCACAGTAAAATTCTTTTTTGATTTCCGGCGCGCCTGCGATGAGAAGTTTGGAAACGAGTTTGCCTTCCGGCCCGGATTGTTTCGTGACGAGAACATTGCCGAGCATCGCCTTGGCTTTTTCAAAAACGTCATCCGCCGTTTTGCACAGTTTCACGCCCCCTTGAAACCCGCTTTTGAAAGTTCCCTTGCCGCGTCCGCCCGCATGGATTTGCGATTTGACGACAATAAGTTTTTCGCCTTTCGCAAAAAGTCCTTCGGCAATTTTCTTCGCAGCTTCGGGTGAATCACAAACTTCGCCCGGTGGAACGGCGACGCCGTATTGAGCAAGAAGTTGTTTGGCTTGGTATTCGTGAATGTTCATTTTGAAAATTTTAAGCTGATGGGAAGGTTTCGTTTTTTAGCGGCGGTTTCCAAATCTGTGTCCAGAGTCAAAAGTGGAATTTGCAATCGGTCGGCCAATTCCAGATATGCGGCATCGTAAGCCGTTAAATCAAATTCCGTCGCGAAATTTAAAATTCTTCTACGGCAGACTGCGTTAGCTTGCTCGTAAAAATTCAATTGCAGCCGGTTTAAAAATGCTGTCGAAGTTTGCAGCGCTTCGACAGCTAAACGTTTTCGACGGCAACTGTTTCTCAAAAAATTCAGCGTTTCATAATTCCATAATTGCGGAACGTGAAAACGAACCAATCCCTTTTCAAAAGCTGAAAGCACTGAACGGCTTTCCGGATTGGATTCGTCATTCAAAAACCAGCAGCCGACAAATGAGACGTCAACAACACAGTCCATCAGTATTTATGCCCCATGTGGATCAGTTCCTTGATGCTTTCCTTGCCAGGGCGAGATTGGGCGCGAATACGCTTTGATAGTTCCACCAATGAAATTTCCTTTTTCTTTTCGTTCTGGCTTTCTTGAACGGGCGACAAAACTGCCACCGGCTTGCCGCGCTTTGTAATTTGAAATGTTTGCCCGTGTTGGACTTTTTCCAAAAGCTCGGAAAGTTTTGTCTTGGCCTCGAATGCCCCAATTTCCTGAATCTTCATGCAACTAGTTTAACAAACTGGTTGATTGCGTCAATTTATCTTTGCTCAATCGGTGTCACTTTCAACCCGACTGGTCCAATGTATTCGCTCTGTGGGCGAATCAAACGATTGTCTTGGAGTTGTTCCAAAACGTGCGCCGTCCAACCGCTGGTGCGGGCGATGGCAAAAATGGGCGTGAACAAATCGGTCGGAATGTCGAGCGAGTAGTAAACTGTGGCGGAGTAGAAATCGACGTTCGCGTGAAGATGTTTTTCTTTGAGCATGATTTCCGCAATGCGATCGCTCATTTGAATCCACTTCGGCTCGCCAAGTTTTGCGCTGAGAATTTGCGCCATGCGTTTCAAGTGCGGCGCGCGCGGATCGAGCGTTTTGTAAACTCGATGGCCGATACCCATGATTTTTTTCTTTTGAGCCAGACATTCCTGCACGTAGGCATCGACTTTATCGAGTGAACCAATTTCCTGGAGCATTTTGATGACGCCTTCATTTGCCCCGCCGTGTAACGGGCCTTTCAATGTTCCAATCGCGCTGGTGATCGCGGAATACATGTCGCTCAACGTCGCAATTGTGACGCGGGCTGAGAACGTAGAAGCGTTCATCCCGTGATCGGCGTGGAGCACGTAGCAAAGGTCCAGCGTATTTTCTTTTTCGGCAGAAGGTTTTTCGCCATCGATTAAATACAGAAAGTTTGCAGCTTCGCTCAAGGATTGTTCAGGCGGCAGCAAAGTCTTCGCCTGGCGAGCGCGATGAAAATAAGCCATGGCAATCGGAATGCGCGCAATCAGGCGAATCGCTTTTTCGCGCTGTGCATCCAGGGAATCGTTATCGCATTCCGGATCAAAGCAACCGAGCGCGGATACGACCGTGCGCAGCGCGTGCATTGGCGGTGTTGTCTTCGGCAGTTTTTGAATGATATCGACGACGCCTTGCGGCAAATCGCGCTCTTCCACCAACTTGGCCTTGAGATGCGCCAACTCTTTCTGGTTGGGTAAGTGGCCGTAGTGCAGCAGATGCACCACTTCTTCATAGGAAACTTTTCCGGCTAATTCGTGGATATTGTAACCGCAATAGATCAGTTCACCAACATCACCTTTCACGTCGCTCAGCCGAGTGCTTGCGGCGATAATTCCTTCCAAACCTTTGCCAGCTATTTGAGATGAGGGTGTAGTCATGTAAAAAAATTCAATTAGAACCCGAAAAACG
>JBKJOA010000196.1:0-7690 GCA_046593365.1 Limisphaerales bacterium | reverse complement strand
TGAAATCTTCCGCGCGCTGTTTAGTGAAAAACCGCCCACTAAGAACCTCGAAAAACTTCGCTCGACCGTCACGGACAAAAGTGAGGAGTGGCACGCACGATACAGGACGGTGGACGGCTACAACGTTTACGGTGGGCGTTCCAAATTGTCTTTTCCCAAAACGGGCAAAGATTCGGAGAAGATTACCAACTTCGATGTCATGCAGCAGGAAATGACGCAGCGCGATGTGAAAACGGCGAACCGCGACCAGCGCATTTGGGCCGTGGCAAAAGGAGGAAACATGAAAGTGGATGATTCCAATTTACCAGCCGTGGAAACATTTGAATCGAACAAGCCAGACGTGCAGCCATTTCTCAGCGGTGAAGAAGCGATTCGACACATGACGGAGGCGAAACGTTGCAAAGTGAATTAATTTGCGTGCGAAGAAAAATTTCCTGACCTGGCCAGCCCCGTGCAAATGAACTTTGACACTAGGGGGCGTCTTTGGGTTGCGGCATGGCCAAGTTATCCAGAACGCACCCCGACCAGCACGGTGGGCGATAAACTTCTCGTCTTCGAGGATACTAATGGCGACGGCAAAGCCGATAAGGTCACAACGTTTCTTGACGACTTGAATTGCCCGACAGGATTTCAGTTTTACAAGGATGGCGTGCTGGTGATGCAAGCGCCGGACTTGTGGTTCGTTCGCGATACTGATGGCGATGGCAAAGCAGACTGGAAAGAGCGTGTGCTCATGGGAATGGATTCCGCCGATTCACATCACACGGCGAACTCCATGGTGCTTGACCCAGGCGGCGCGACTTATTTGAGCGACGGTGTTTTTCACCGCACCCAGGTTGAAACAGCCACCGGTCCCGTCCGCAACAACGACGGGTGTATTTATCGTTTCGAACCGCACACCGGAAAATTCGAACGTTACGTTTCTTACGGTTTTGCAAATCCCCACGGACGCGTGTTCGATTATTGGGGTAATGACATCATCACGGATGCCACGGGCAACGCTAACTATTTCGGTCCCGCCTTCAGTGGTTTCATCGAATATCCAGCCAAGCATCCGCAAATGGAGGAGTTCTGGAAACGGCCTTCGCGTCCTTGCCCGGGAACGGGCATGTTATCGAGCCGACATTTCCCGGAGGAATTTCAGAACAATTTCCTCAACATCAACGTAATTGGCTTCCAGGGAATTTTTCGCGTGAAGGTGAGCGACTCAGGCTCAGGTCTGAAAGGTGAAACAATTGAAGACCACCTCGTTAAATCCGATGACGCAAACTTTCGCCCATCTGCGGTTAACATTGCCCCGGATGGTTCCATTTATTTCAGCGATTGGGCCAAGCCGCTCATCGGACACATGCAACATCACATCCGCGATCCAAACCGCGACAAATCTCACGGACGCATTTACCGGATTACTTACGAAGGACGTCCGTTGCTCAAGCCGGTGCGAATCGACGGCGAGCCGATCAAGAAATTACTCGAAGCGCTCAAGACCCAGGAGGACGACGTCCGCACACGCGCCAAAATTGAATTGGGCAAACATGATAGCGTGAAAGTGATTGCCGCAACCCGGAGTTGGATTGCCTCGCTCGATCCAAAAGACAAGGCGCATGAACATTACATGATGGAGGCTCTGTGGGTTCATCAATGGCACAATGTCGTGGATGAAGAGTTGCTGAAAAAAATGCTGCGCTCGCCCGATTTCCATGCGCGGGCGGCCGCTACCCGTGTCCTCTGCTACTGGCGTGATCGCGTCACGGATCCGCTTGGTTTGCTCGCCGTTCAGGCGAAAGACGAAAGCCCGCGCGTGCGACTCGAAGCGGTGCGGGCGTGCAGCTTTTTCAAAACAGGCAAAGCTGCGGAAGTCGCGTTAATGGCTCTGGAGAAAGAGGCGAATCCTGACAAACCGGATTACTACATCAAGTATTGCCTTGATGAGACGATGAAGGCGCTCGACAAATTTACGAAGTAAGAGATGCCGGGGCGCAGGGAATTTTTCTTTGCGCCTCTCTGGATTTGGCCATTCGCAACTGGAAAATCCTGACCGCGAACTTTCAGGAAGCTCTGCGCCTGTTGGATTCCGGTGATGAACGGGTTGAAATCGGCTCGCCGTCAGGTTTCAACGCCAAGGCGTAGGGAAGACTGGAGAGCTTATTTGTTGTCTTGGCGTTGAAATTGGTCGCGAATTAAGCACAAGGGCGCAAACAACTTTCCTTCTCGCACTTCCCTTGGCCACCTGCTAAATCCAAGCGCGATTCAAATGGCGAAAGACTTTTCCAGTTTCAGCAAGGCGCTTCTCAAGGCAAAGACCGAAGCGGAAGTCAAACACGCCTATGCCAACCATTTCGAATTGGACTACGACACAGAGTTCCGCCACGACCTTTATTCGCCGGAAGTTTTTTTTGAATTCAAATTTTCCCGCAGCTTGCAGAAACGAAATTCCCGCGCCGCCGTTCTCGCGCAGGTGATGTATTACGTTCGCCGGTTGCGTCTCGGCCACGCAGACAAGGTGATTCCGCCTGTGATTTGCGTTGCGGACGGGCAACACGCATTTTTCACGGAAACAAAAAAGTGGCAGAAGTTTTATGGCAATGAGACGAAATATGATTGGGAACTCGCGCCCACCCAGCCCGACAGCAAACTGGTTGCCGACCTCGTCGCGTTCGCTGGAGCAGAGTCGATCAAGGTTTTTGACGTTCTCGAAGAGGCGGAATACACACTGTTCAGCCAGCACCTTACGGATCATCGGGCGGAGCAACTCACACTGGATTTCCGCGTCAAGAAACTGATCACCGAGGAAAACTTCGAAGATGTTTTTGATTATTGGAATAAATGTTTCGGCGACGCCGTCCGTAACGGAACGAAATCTTCGCGTTACTTCTTGTGCGACATCCGACCGAACGGTTCGAGCTACGACCGGAAGGAAAATAAGGTGGTTTTCCACATTGGGCCGGACGAAAACCGTGCGAAAAAAATCCTGCCGAAGGAATACGAATGGTTCTGGTCTAATTACGAAAAAATTACAGACGCCTCTGCCATCCGAAACATTCTGGCGAAGGTTGATCGGCTGACCGACCATCCGATCCGCCGCTTCACCGGCGAATTTTTTACGCCCGTTACGTTCGCACGCAAGGCGCATAGCTACTTGGAGAAAATTGTAGGGCCAAAGTGGTGGACGAAGAATTACCGCCTGTGGGACATGGCTGCCGGCACGGGAAATCTGGAGTGGTTTCTTCCGGCAGACGCTTACAAGAGCATCTATCTTTCGACGCTTCATCACGAAGACGTGCAGCATTGCAAGCGCGTGTTTCCCGGCGCGACGGTTTTTCAATACGACTACCTCAACGCCGACGTGGAAAGCGTGTTTGACGACCAATCGCTTTTTGACCGTCAACCCAAACGTCCGGCCAACCTGCTGCGCGATCTTTACGACCCGAACATTAAATGGATCATTTTCATGAACCCGCCGTTCGCCACGTCACAGAAAGCGGGTTACTCCGGCGAAAGTAAGAAGAGCGTGAGCGACACAAAAATCCGCCCGCTGATGCACGCGCAGGGACTGGGCGAAGTCTCGCGGGAACTCTTCGCGCAATTTCTTTTCCGCATCCGCCAGGAATTCGCGGGCAAGGAAGCGCATCTGGGTTTGTTTTCCACGCTGAAATACGTCAACTCGAACAACGACCAGAAGTTCCGCGACCAGGTTTTCCAGTTTGGTTTTGAAAATGGTTTCGTGTTCTCCTCCGCAAACTTCTCCGGCACGCAGGCGGCGAATCCTTTTCCCGTCGGCTTCCTCGTCTGGGATTTGGCCCGGCGCAAAAAACTCGAAGCACAGAAGATGGAAGTGACCGTGCTGGATGACGACACGAGCAAGCTTGGCCGAAAACTCATCGTGTCAGAACATCGCGACCGCTTCTTGAGCAAGTGGATTGACCGCGTGCCAGCCACGAAAATTTTTCCACCGCTGGGCAGCGCGATTTCCGTGAAGGGCGACAATGGCGATGTCCGTGACCGTGTGGCCAGAGGATTTCTGGCGTCGCTGATGTGCAAAGGCAATGACGTGCAAAATTACAACAACGTCGCACTCCTCTCCGGGCCGTATGTGAGCGCGGGAGCATTGTCCGTGGTGCCAGACAATTTTGACAAGGCGATGGTGGTCCATGCCGTCCGCAAAAACGTGAAGAAGACATGGATCAATGACCGCGACCAGTTCCTCCAGCCCGGCGAAAAACCCGCCGCCAGTTTTGTGAGGCAGTGTACCGTCTGGAATCTGTTCGCCGATTCAAATCAAACCGCGTCAATCCGCAACGTCCCGTATAAAGGCGCGACTTATCAGATCATCAATCACTTTTTCCCTTTTAAGGTTTCCACGTTAAAAAAGTGGGGGATTTCCGATTCCGACATCGCGCGCTCGCTCACCCACGACCCGAATGACCGCTTCATTGCCAGATGGCTGTCCAAGCAACAACTTGATGCCGCCAGCGAAACGCTGCTGGAACTTGGCCGCGAAATTTACCAGACGTTTTTCAAACGCTTCAAAGATCTGCCGACCGCAAAATACAAAGTTGAGCACTGGGACGCTGGCTGGTGGCAAATAAAGAGATGTCTCGTCGAAGCCGGGCTTGAAGGCGAGCGGTTGGCACAGATCGAGCAAATCAAAAAAAAGATTGGCCCAAAGATTTGTGAAGAAGCTTTGGAGTTGGGTATAGTTTCTTCTGCGCAATTTAATCTTCCTGTCGAATGAAAAGACATTTCATCAAGTCTCCTGGCGCGTTTGCCCTCGCATTCGCAGGGACGGGCGGCGCATCACCATTATGAGTCGCAACCTTCGCTTTCTTTTTCTCTTGCTGGCGGTTGCTGCGGTGTTTTCGTGGTCAGCCCATGCTGAAGAGGAGGCAAAAACATTCTTCCTGCCGAAAAATCCAACGGCGGCGGCCTATATTCTTGGACGCCTGTCCAACAAAGAACTCATCGAAGCACCGCGCAGCGAATTTGTTCACGTCGCGCTGCTTCAACGCAAAGGACTTGACCGCAAGTATCGCGTCGAAGCACTGGAAGGGCTGGCGAAGATTCGCAAGACAGATCCGTTAACCGAATTGCTCGCCGGTCTGGAGGCGCTGGATAAAAAAGGCGAAGACTCCGCTGCGGTGCTCCGCGATTTAGCTCCGGTTCTTCTCCAATCGAAGCCGGAAGAATTAGCAACCAAACGATCGGCTCTCGAAAAAATTGCTTCGGTATCACAACTCCCGCTCACCCGCCAGATCGGTTTTGCCGCAATTGTCGTGGCTGATAATTCTATTGAACCAATTTGGAGGCAGGCGCAACCGGTTTCCCAACAACTCGTTGATTTAATTCGATCGATTGAATGGATTCGTAATCCAACTTTGCGCGCGGCGTTTTATGCGAAAGCGGAACCGCTGATTCACCACGCGGATTCTGCCGAGGTTCAGCGCTCTGCGATCGCTGCGGTATCTGCCATATCCGGACACGAGGCGGAAACCTTTTCCTCTTTGGCTGCATTGGTGAAGGCAGGGACTGAACGCGCCGCAGCGGTGGCAGGACTTCAAACGATTGCGCGAAAATTCTGGCAAAAAGGAGAAGCCGAATCGTTGATTGAAAGTTTGTTTACATACTTGAAGAGCGTGCCGGTGGAGCAACGCACAGAGGCTGGGGTGATTCGCGCTTTTCAGTTGGCGACGGATCTCACCGCGTTGTTGCCAACTGCTAAAGCTGGGGTGCTGGGCAAGGAGTTACGCGCCTTGGGGGTAAGCGTTTTTTCTATTCGCACGATTTCCGAGCAAATGCTCTACGACCGAACCTTGATTGTGGTCGAAGCTGGCAAAGCGGCGGAGATTATTTTGATCAACGAAGATGCAATGCCGCACAATCTCGTAATCGTGTCGCCCGGTGCATTGGAAGAAATTGGCATGGCCGCTGAAAAAATGTCGCCCGACCTGGACGAACAGGGCCGACTCTACGTTCCTCAATCCAGCAAGGTTCTTTTCGCGACCAAACTGGTGGAGCCGGGTCAGCAGGTTAAGCTCAGCTTCACCGCGCCTGAACAGCCGGGAGATTATCCGTATGTTTGCACGTTCCCTGGTCACTGGCGGAGAATGGTTGGAACTTTGGCTGTGGTAAAAGATGTCGAGGCTTACCTGTCCAGCCGTATTGGTGTGGTGGAACCAAAAGTAACCGAGTGGAAGGTGGACGACTTCGCGTTGGATATGAGCAAGGTGAGTTCGGGTCGAAACCTGGCGCGCGGCAAAGAATTATTTACGCGGCTCGCCTGTGCGGGATGCCACAGACTTGGCAAAGAGGGAATTAATTACGGTCCCGATCTCAACGATGTCTTGAGCCGATTTAAAAATGACCGTGCGGATATATTGCGTCAAATCATCGAGCCATCGCTGGTCATCAGTAATCGTTACCGTAATATCCAAATGGAATTAAAAGATGGCGCGACGGTGCGCGGGATGATTCTCAAAGAGGATGGTACCAGTGTCACACTACAAACGGGACCATCTGATGCTTTGATTCAACGTCTGGCTAAGAGCGAGATAAAAGACCGACGACCACAGAGTTCCTCGCCCATGCCGGTTGGGTTGCTCAATACGCTATCGAAAGAGCAGATACTTGATCTCATGGCATGGCTGGAATTCGGGATCAGTCCGTCGCATCAGCATCAACATTGAAAACTTCTTGGAAAATTTAATTTTATTTGCTTTGTTTGTTTTAATTTAAAAATACACCAGCGATGGCGGCGTTGAGTAGAGTAGCGACGAATCCAACGAAGAGTGCGCGCAGGCCGAGTCGCGCCAAATCTTGTCGTCGCCCCGGTGCAATCGCGCCGATGCCGCCGAGTTGGATGCCAACGGAAGCGAAGTTGGCGAAGCCGGTGAGGGCAAAAGCCGCAAGCATGTAGGAACGCTCAGTCATAAAATCGGGCGTGGCTTTCCAGCCTTTCATCACGAGGTAAGCGTAGTGTTCGTTGATGGCGAGTTTCGCACCGAGGAGACTGGCGACCTTGGAGACGTCGGCGGATTCAATGCCCATGAGAAAGGCGGCGGGCGAAAACACCCAACTGAAAACTTTCGAGAGTGAAAGGTTATCCGCCCACGCGCCCAGATAGATGTGCAGGTGAGCCAACCCCGGCTTCAACGAACTAAGCAACGCATCAAACATCGCCACGAACGCAATGAAAACAATCAGCATCGCAGCGACATTCAACGCGAGCTTCAATCCATCCGTCGCTCCGGCTGCGGCAGCATCAATGCCGTTGACGTATGGGGATTTCTCATTGTGTGTGCGAACGGTGCCCGCAGTTTCTGGGCGACCTAGTTCGGGCATAAATAATTTGGAAAGATACAGACTGCACGGACACGCCATGATGCACGTCGTGAGGACGGCGACCGGGTCAGCTCCGTAATTAATATAAACGACCATCATCCCGCCGGAAATGTGCGCCATGCCGCTGGCCATGAGAACAAAAAGTTCCGAATTCGTCATGCGCGGCACGTACGGTTTCACGATGAGCGGCGCTTCGGTTTGACCCATGAAAACGTTGGCGGAAACTGAAAGCGTTTCCGCGCCGCTTGTGCCCATGAGATGCACCATGACGCGCGCCATAAGGCGAACAATTTTTTGCAAAATGCGGTAGTGATACAGCACGGTAAAAAAGGCGGAGACGAAGAGAATCGGT
>JBKJOA010000071.1:0-11724 GCA_046593365.1 Limisphaerales bacterium | reverse complement strand
TGAATTCTTTTCGAGAAAACTTCGCAGATCAGGATGATTCAATGTCCGCGCTTCAAAACTCAGCGCCATTTCGACGGGAGAAATGGGCCGATCTTGATAAGCAACACAGCCCACCAGCAATGAACTCAAGGAAACGAACAGCAGGCGAAAAATGCTCACGATTTAAGCCCTGCATCTTCTTGTAGAAGGCCGCTCTTTTTGAAATATCTCGCCGTAGCATAAGCGACTGTGACGATGAGCAGGAGAAAAGCCAGCTTCCAGATGGTGGGCCGATTGGCCCAATTGAACACGCTGTCTTCGCCCAAAACTTTTTCCACCAAAATGAGGCAGTCGTTTTCATTCAAGCCTCGCAGAATCGTGCCCATCAATTGCTCTCGATGAAGTGGGCGAATGAATTGCAACGTGAGAATCATCAGCACCATCGAGGCATTGTAATTTCCACGCCGTTGTTCAAGTCCGCGCAAATCAACTCATGTGCGCGCTTAAAATTGTGTTCCGCGAGTTTTTGACGACAGCGGTTCAGCATCTCATCGGAGCTATCAATGCCGATAAATTTGGCGCTCGGCGGAACATTGGGATGCAGATTCAACATCGTCGTTCCCGTGGAGCAGCCCAGATCATAAACGTTGGTGTCCTTGACCACGAAGTCCGCCGCCATTTCCGCGATCACCCTCTGGGTTTCCTCGTAAAACAGGACGGAGCGAACCAACATGTCATGGAAAACCGAAGCGACTTTTTTCCCAAATTTGAAATCGGCAATCGCCTCCATTTGCTCCTTGAAAACTTCGTCTTTGGGCAGGGATCTCATCGCTGGTTATTTTTAATCGCCATGGTTTAAAATTTTCTCGATGAAGAGTTCAGTTGCCTTGCCCCACCGAGCAAGCTTAAAAGAATGACAGAATCGTAATGTGAATTTCATCTGGAGTTAATCTTGATGAAATAGTTTTGCCAGGTTCGTTAAACAAAAATTCAATTCAATAAATTATGAAATCATTCCAATGGACGTTTGCGCATATTAAAAAGCAGATGAAATTTAAAAATCTTATTTGCTCCTTCGCCATCGCTGGCCTTTTGGCCGGCAGCGGTTGCTCGACCGAGAAAAATCTTGAAGGCCAGGCCAAAATCTCTAAGAGCGAAGCGGAAAGAATTGCTTTAGCGAAAGCGCCGGGCGGCACGATCAAAGAAGGGGAACTCGAAAAAGAACATGGAAAATTGATCTGGTCTTTTGACATTTCCAAGCCGGGCACCAAAGACATTACCGAAGTTCAAGTTGATGCCATCAGTGGCGCGGTGGTTTCGGTTCAGGACGAAAGCGCGGAAGATGAAGCAAAGGAAAATTCCGGTGAAAAAAAGAAACACGAAAAAGAAGATGATGACGAGAAGGAGAAGAAATAATTAATCAAAATTGTAAACGCCGCCGATAACTTCGGCGGCGTTTTGCTTTCCAGAAACAAAAAAATCGCGAATTCTTCAGATATGCGTGTCCTGGTTGTTGAAGACGAAAAGAAAACGGCCGCCTTCATTCGCAAAGCATTGCAGGCGGAAGGCTTCCTCGTGGAAGTTTCGCACAACGGCGATGACGCTTTAATTTTGGCGAGCACGACTCCTTTCGATGCCATTATTCTCGACATTATGTTGCCGGGTCGAGATGGCCTCAGCGTTCTGCGCCAACTCCGTGACCGAAAAAATAATACGCCGCTTCTTTTATTGTCGGCGCGAGGAGAAGTCAACGAACGCGTGGATGGCTTGAACGCCGGGGCCGATGATTATTTGCCAAAACCATTTGTGTTGGCGGAATTGATCGCGCGCATCCGCGCCCTGGCTCGCCGTGTGGGTGACACCAAATCAACCTTGCTGCAAGTGGCCGATCTGAATCTTGACACCCTCTCTCGCCGCGCTTTCCGAGGTCACAAATCTTTGGAGTTAACCACGCGAGAATATCGTTTGCTGGAATTTCTTATGCGCGTTCCAGGTCGAATCTGTGGACGCATGATGATTTTGGAAAACGTGTGGGATTACAATTTCGATCCGGGCACGAATATTGTTGATGTTTATATTCGCCGCTTGCGGGAAAAAATTGACACCGTTGAGCCGAAGTTGCTGCACACAATTCGCGGCGCGGGTTACACGCTCAAGGAATCGCGATGACTATTCGCACTCGCCTGACGCTTTGGTACGCGGGAATTCTCTGCGCTTCGACTTTGCTCATCGCGGGACTTTCTTATCGTGAATTCGCGCGCGAGCAGCGGCTGGCTTACAAAGAAAAAATTGAAAATGAAGAGGCCGAACAGGACGGCTGGGAAGACACTGTTCAAATCGCAATTTTTTGCGGTATTCCCGCGGCACTCCTTGGTTTGGCTGGGGGCTGGTGGTTGATGCGCACAGCGCTTTCGCCAGTCGCAGCCATCACCGCAGCAGCGAAACGTATTAACGAAAAAAATTTGCGCGAAAAATTGCCGCGCACGGGCAATCGCGACGAACTCGATCAACTCACGGAAGTTTTCAATTCGATGACCGCGCGTTTGGATGATTCTTTTCAACGTATTCGCGAATTCACTCTGCACGCCTCGCACGAACTCAAGACTCCGCTGACCGTCATGCAAGGCGAACTGGAAACCGCCTTGCGCGAAGAAAATTTGCCGGAAATTCAGCAGGAACGAATTCTCAGCCAATTGGATGAACTCCAGCGGCTGACTAAGATTGTGAACGGCTTGACGCTCTTGACCAAAGCTGATGCCGGACAAATCCAATTGAAGAAAGAGCCGGTGCGATTGGATGAACTGGTTCGGGAAAGTTATGAGGACGCAAAAATATTGGGGCAACCGCACGGAATCAAGATTCACCTGAAACATTGCGAAGAATTGACCCTCAATGCCGACCCGCATCGTGTGCGTCAACTGCTTTTAAATCTGACCGACAATGCGATCAAATATAATCATCCCAATGGCACCGTTGACATTGAACTCCAGCGGAAAAATGGCGTGGCTGAAATAAAAATCAGCAACACCGGGCCGGGCATTTCTGCGGAATTTTTGCCTCGGGTTTTCAACCGGTTTTTTCGAGGGGATGAAAGCCACGGCAATGAAATCGAAGGTTGCGGACTGGGTTTAAGTATTGCGCAATGGATAACCGACGCGCACGACGGCACGATTCAAATTATCTCCGAGCCAAAACAGTTGACCGCCGTGACTGTATGTTTGGGATTGGCGAGAGAACATTCCGCAAACCTGCATTCCATAGATAAATAAAAAACCGTTCCACATCGCACGGAATGGCATTAGTTGGCTTTGCAGTTTCTACTGCCTAGGCCTCGAAAGATTTCCCGCAGCCGCAACTTTGCTTGGCTTGAGGATTGGTGATTTTAAAACCGCCACCGGTCAAAGCATCTGAAAAATCAACCACGGAGCCCCGAAGATAATTCGCACTGAACGGGTCCACCAAAACAGCGACGCCGTGCAGTTCAATGGTGTTGTCGTCGGGGCGTTTTTCGTCGAAAACCATTCCGTATTGCATGCCGGAACAACCGCCGCCCTCGACGTACACACGCAAACTTTTTCCAGCGTTTCCCTCTTCGCGGGTGAGCATCGCTTTGATTTCATTCGCAGCACTTTCGGTCACACTCACCACAGCTTCATTCTGGACGGTAGAATTCATATTGCGTGGTCAGATTAACGGAGGAAAAATTACCTGTCAAACGTGGTTGTGTTTCAAACGGCGTGTCTCTCCAACCTTGTGTAGGGAATTTTCAGCAGCCGCTCATTTTACCGGCATGTATTCAGGATATAATTTTTCGATGCAATCAGGACACATGCCGTGAGAGAAATCCGCATCGGAACGCGCTTTGATGAACGTTTCGATCTGCTGCCAAGATCCTTTGTCATCGCGGATTTTCTTACAGGAAGCACAAATCGGAAGAAGGCCACTCAATGTCTTGACCCTTTTCGAGACATGGGAAAGTTCGTCAACCAGTCGTTTGCGCTCGCCCTCAACTCGTTTGCGGCTAGTGATGTCGCGTTCGATGGCAGATACACCGATGATTTGTCCGGAAGAATTTTTGATTGGCGAAATTGTCAACGAAACATCGATGGGCGTGCCGTCTTTTTTCACCCGAATGGTTTCATAGCGATCGACACGTACACCGGATCTGATATTGTCAAAAATGTGTGTGATTTCTCCAGCGGAAATTGGCGGTGCTACGATTGAGATTCCTCGCCCGATCACTTCTTCTCTTGAATAACCGTAAATTTTTTCCGCGCCTGAATTCCAACTTGTAATCATTCCGTTTAGAGTCATTCCGATGATCGCGTCCATCGAACACTCCACGATCGCCGCCAGATGTGCCAGCGCAACTTCGGTCCGCCGCCGAGCACGACGACTTTCCGCTTCCCGTAACTCGCGCTCGATCACTGCATTGAGTCGCGAAAGGTTTCCTTTCATCACGTAATCGTTCGCGCCAGACTTCATCGCGTTGACGGCAATTTCTTCTCCAATAACTCCAGATACAATGATAAAAGGGATATCCAGTTTTCGTTCCTGTAAAAGTTGCAAAGCGTTCAACCCGTTGAAATTTGGCATTGCGTAGTCGCTGATGATTACATCCCAGTTTTGCTCTAGCGCTGCCACCATGTCCGCTGCGGATGCGACCCGTTGGAACTGTGGTTCATACGCGCCTTGGAGTTCTCGTAAAATGAGAATCGCGTCTTCTTCCAAATCCTCCACCATCAGGACTCGCAATAATTTTTTCATAGCTTCTTTCGCGCAGCAGTAATCAAGTGTTTTTCGTGATCAAAATTCGATAGAAATCTGACTTCTTCACTATTCTTCTTGTTTGTTTGCGATGCAATCAGGACACGCCTGAATCAATGCGCCACGTTTCCCTTAATTGAAGTTAGTCACGCGGAGGGCCATGGTTGTAGGTTCATGGATGCGCTTCTCCGCAAAAACATTACGGCAATTTGGAGGAGTCGGGCTTCCCCTTAAAGGGACTACTTTGCGTCCTGATTTCTGCAATCCCTCGGAATAATCAATCCGCGTATCCATTCGGATGTTTCTTATGCCAGTTCCAAGCAGTCGTAACGATGTCATCGAGTTTGGGGTATTGCGGTTTCCAGCCGAGTTCGCGTTTCGCTTTCTCCGCAGCGGCCACGAGCTTTGGCGGATCGCCCGCCCGACGAGGCTTTTCAATGGCTCGAATGCTTTTTCCTGAAATTTTTTCGCACATTTTGATCACATCACGTACGGAGTAACCATCGCCATTCCCCAAATTGTAAAAACCACTTTTGCCCGGTTCCAGCGCCTTGAGATGAGCTTGCGCCAAATCAACGATATGAATGTAGTCGCGAATCGCCGTACCGTCCGGCGTGGGATAATCGGTTCCAAAAATTTCGCATTCTGGAGTTTGACCGAGCGCAACTTTTAAAACATTTGGAATCAAATGCGTCTCAATGCGATGATGTTCGCCAAACTTTTCGCTCGCGCCGGCTGCGTTGAAATAACGGAATGCGACAAACTCCAACTTGAAAATCTCCTGATACCATTTGAGAATTTTTTCAAATATCAACTTGGACTCTCCGTAGGGATTAATCGGGCGTTGCGGCAAATCTTCGGTCATCGGCACACGATCCGGCGGTCCATAGGTTGCGCACGTCGAGCTGAAGACAAATTTCTTCACGCCCGCTTCCACCGCGCCATCCAGAAGATTGATTCCGCTCCCGACGTTATTGCGAAAATATTTGCTGGGATTGGTCATCGATTCGCCGACGAGCGCGTGAGCCGCAAAATGAATGATCGCGTCCGGCTTAGCTTTTTTGATTGCGACAATGGTGGTTTCGCGGTCGCCTAGATTTCCTTCAACAAATTCCGCCCGCGAATCGACCGCGCTGCGATGGCCTTCGGTGAGATTGTCAAACACTGTGACTTGATGCTTCGCGTTGAGCGCTTCTTCAACGAAAACAGAGCCAATATAACCCGCGCCGCCCGTGACAAATAAATTCATGCGCTGCAAAACTAAAACAGTCTAAAAATTCCGACAACGCGAAACCGCTTGAAATTTTTTTGAGGGAAAGACTGAGGATTGTCGCGCGAAGAACGCGAAGGTTGCGAAGTGGGAAAAATGAAACGCAACAACTCAAAAAAGTTTTTTACCCTCTTTTTTCTTCTACAGCCTTTGCCGACCTTCGCCGGACGCTCAATCTTTTGAACCACGCACGTCGAGCGCATCGCGTAAGCCGTCACCGAGAAAATTGAGCGAGAAAAGGGTCAGGGCCAGAGCGGAGGCCGGAAAAATCAGCAGCCACGGATATTCCTCCATTGCGTCCGCGCCTTCTTTGATAAGAACGCCCCATGACGTATCAGGAGCTTGCACGCCAAGACCGAGAAAGCTGATGAACGCTTCAAGGAGCATGACGGCTGGAACGGTCAGCGTCGCATAAACAATCACCGGGCCGAGAATGTTGGGGATGATGTGGCGCAAAATGATGCGACGTTTGCGCATACCAAGAGTAATCGCGGCATCGATAAATTCCTGTCTCCGCACCGCCATAACTTGTCCGCGAACAATTCGCGCCATGGTCAGCCATTCGACCGCGCCGATGGCGATGAAAATGAGCACCAGGTTCCGCCCAAACACGACCATAAGCAGAATGACGAAAATCGTAAACGGCAGCGCATAGAGGATGTCCACCAAACGCATGAGAATTGAATCAACCTTGCCGCCGACGAATCCCGAAATCGCGCCGTAAAGGACGCCGATAATCAATGAGGTTAACGTAGCGACCATTCCGACCATGAGCGATATTCTGCCGCCGAACAACACACGCCCCACCATGTCTCGTCCCAGTGGATCGGTGCCGAGCCAATGTTTTGCGCTCGGTGGAGTTGCACCGAAGGAAAGATTTTGCGCTTCGTGACTAAAGCCGCGCGCGCGCGCGATTTCGTAGCCCACGAAACACGCGAAAAAAAGAAACAGCAACACGATCATGCCGAAGACGGCCATTTTGTTTTTCAGCAAGCGCCGCCACGCCGCTCTCCAAAGTGAAACCCCTTTCGGCATCGTCTCCATTGCAGCGATGGGCGCATTCGGTTTAATCGTTTCTGTCATATTATTCGAAACGAAGTTTTGGGTTCAACCACACTTGCAAAATGTCCACGATCAAATTCATCGTCACGATTAGGACGGCGTAAAACAGAATTGATCCCATCAGTAAAAGATAATCGCGATTGAAGGCCGAAGTGACGAAGTAACGACCAAGTCCGGGAATATCAAAAATCGTTTCCACCACGAATGAGCCGGTGAGCAAGCCCGCGGTGGCCGGACCGAGAAAGGAAATCACCGGCCGCAATCCAATCTGCAATGCATGTTTGGTCACTATGCCGATTTCGCTCACGCCTTTAGCGCGCGCGGTGCGAATGAAATCCTGATTTAAAACTTCGAGCATTCCACCGCGAGTCAGCCGCGCGAGATAAGCCGCGTAGTAACCACCCAAGGTCAGCGCGGGCAAAATGCGGTCGTAGGAAAAATCCCAGCCCGATGAATTATACCATTTCAACCAGAGCGCAAAAACTCCCACGAGCAATGGTCCCATGACGAAACTCGGCAGACAAATTCCCATTGTTGCAATCGACATCGGGAAATAGTCGCTGAGTGAATTCTTTTTAAGGGAAGCGATCACGCCAATGGGAATTCCGACGACCATCGCAATTACCAGCGCCCAACAACCGAGTTCGAGCGATACGGGAAAACCGGACCCAATCAAATCGTTCACACTCCAGTTCGCGTAACGATACGACGGGCCGAGATCACCATGCAGCACCGCATTTTTCAGATAAGTGAAAAACTGTTTATGCACCGGTTCGTTCAATCCGTATTGCGCTTCGATTTTTTCAATCACTTCCGGTGGCGCGCTCTTATCCTTGGCGAAGGGTCCGCCCGGCGCTTTCTTGATCATAAAAAACGAAATGGCCGCAATGATGATCAGCACCGGAATTGAAATCAAAATGCGTCGGATGATGAATCGAATCATAATCAGTGGACTCTTTTTTCCGCAGTGGGATCGAGATAAACGTATTTGTAGGGCTGATGGTCGAGGAGCGTGAGGTTCCAGTTCTTCACGCTGGGACGGAGAAGGTAGCCGGTCGCGTAATAATAGATGGGCACAATCGGCATTTCATCGAGCAGAAGCGCCTCAGCTTTTTGAAAAACTTTGAAACGCGCTGCGGTGTCAATCGTGCGCCCGGCTTCGGCGATGAGCGCATCGTATTCCGGATTTTTCCAGCCGGAAGCGTTGTTGCCGCTGAACGAAAGCCACATATCAAGAAAAGCGTTCGGGTCAACGTAATCGGCAATCCAGCCGTAGCGAAACAAGTCAAACTTTCCCAGTTTTTTCGAATCGAGATAAACTTTCCACTCTTCGTTTCGCAGAGTGATTTCGATGCCAAGATTTTTTTTCCACATTTGCTGCAATGCTTCGGCAATAATTTTGTGACTCTCCAAAGTGTTATAAAGTAATTCCGTTTTTGGAAAACCTTTGCCGTCGGGATAGCCAGCCTCGGCCATCAATTTTTTGGCGCGCTCGATGTCGTGGGAAATTTTTGCCTCCGCTGTATAGCCAACCGTGTTGGGCGGCGTAAAAGAATACGCCGCTATTTCGCCGCCGCGCGTCACAGTTTTCACAATCGCCTCGCGATCAATCGACATCGCCAGCGCCTGCCGCACCCGTTTGTCGCGAAACGCCGCGTTCGTGACGTTGAGAGAATAAAAATACGTTCCCAGATACGGCGCTTGCTTCAGCCAATTGGGATTGTGTTCCTTGTGATAGGCAATTTTCGTGAGAGGAAGTTTGTAGGTTTTATGAACCTGGCCGGAGCGGAAGGCGCGTTCTTCCGTATCCAATCGTTCCATTGGATAAAAACGAATGCCCTCTAACTTAACTGTGTTTGCGTCCCAATAGAGAGGGTTCTTTTTTACGGCGATGACGGTGTTAACTTTCCATTCCGAGAGAATAAACGGGCCGTTGGAAACATAATTTCCCGGGCGCGTCCAGCGATTGCCCCGTCGATACGGATCGCCAAATTTTTCCACGGTCGGAATGTGAACCGGAAACCACGAATGATGATTCAACAGTGAAAGAAAATAGGACGTGGAATTGTTTAATGTGATTTGCAACGTGCGGTCGTCAATGGCTTTGAAGCCGACCTCATCAAAATTCGCGATTTCCTTTTTGTGAAATTTTTCCGCGTTGACGACGTAGAAAAACATGTAGTCGTATTCGTTGGCCAACTCCGGCGTCAGCGCGCGTTTGTAGGAGCGAACAAAATCTGTGGCGGTGACCAGATCGCCATTCGACCATTTGGCGTTGGCGCGAAGATGAAAGGTATAAATTTTACCATCTGGCGAAATATCCCAACGTTCCGCCACACCGGGAACTGGATGCAAATCCACCGGATCTTCCGCCACCAAACCTTCGAGGAGTGCGCGAATGATATGGTCTTCCGTCACACCGGTGACGATATGGGGATCGAGGTCTTCCGGCTCCGCACCATTCGCCAAATAGAGAATTTGATGAGCATCTCCGAAATCCACGCGAGTCTGCCGTTTGGTGCAACTGGTAAGGGCCAATGAAAAAACCAGCCAAGCACAAATCGTCGGCACACTTCTTTTTGCAAAAAACGAAAATCGGGAAACGCACCGCATTGATGAAGTATTTAGCCGAGTGCCGGGACAAAGGCAAATCAGCATAACTCCTGAAAAATCAAACGTGTTGCGCAAACTGCCGGGTCTGTGAAAACTTAACGCATGGCAGACGAACGCATTATTTTCAAAGGCAACCCATCTGCCGTCTCAATTCTTGGATCGCTCGTGCTGTGTGTGGTGCTGTTTCTGGGAGGAAGCATCGCCCTGGTTTATTTCTGGAAACAACTTCCGGAAGGAATTGCCCGCCAAATAATTTTTTGGCTTCCGCTGATTCCGTTGCTTTTTCTGCTTGGAAAATGGGCGGCACTGAAATTTGTTTCATACGAAGTCACCAGCGAACGCGTGAAAACAGTCAAAGGAATTTTGTCCAAACGCACCGATGAATTGGAACTCTACCGCGTCAAAGACACGTCGCTGATCGAGCCATTTATTTACCGTATGTTTGGCGTGGGAAATATTTCGATTATCACCGGCGATGACACCACGCCTCAGTTGGAACTCAAAGCCATCAAGAACGCCAAAGAAGTTCGCGAACAACTCCGCGCCAGCATCGAAGAATGTCGCACCCGCAAACGCGCCGGCATCGTGGAATTGGAATAGAATAGTTTTCTACACCCTGAGGAAATTCGAACCTTTGAAAAGGGTGTCGTTGAACTCCTGACACTCGATGACATCACTTTTGGTCGCGCTACACTTCAGCCTGGCTGGCGCTGGTTAACTTGTGTCCAACCGATGGCGAAAACCGGGATTCGGCATGGGCGAAGTTTCATCCATTCCTCCTGGCACGATGCCTGGGTTGTTGGAATCGAGCGGGTGGTCACCATCGACATTTCCGGGATGACGCACTTTGCCGAGCACCACTGAGGAAACCGATCCGCCAGCCGATAGAAAAATTATAATTTTAAACCGAGACCCAGAACGCTTTGGCAATATTTAATACTCCGTTCAATCTCGGCTTTTTGATACTCCTGCTCGGCCTGAGCATCGGGAGATTTGTGAGGCTCACGCGGCTTTCCTTTTTTTGCTAAAGCTAAAAATTTTGCAAAATCGGGTGCTTTGGCTCGGGGCCAGACATTCCAAAATTCATCTTTAAGATAAGGGATTTCGCGATTGAAACCGGAAATTGTTTCGACGTGAACCGGAATTCCAGGACACCATTGCGCAAAGTTGGAAAAAAAAGTTTTTAGATCCACATTCCCATCGCCCATCGCCGTCCATTGCACCGTTGCGCCGTTCTCTGATTCCCAAACCGCGGAGTCGCGCAAGCTTGTCGTGAGTACGTAAGGTGCGAGCGTTTTCAAATTTTCCAAGGGATCTTCCATCGTCCAAACGGCGTTGCCGGAATCGATGTTAGCGCCCACAAACTCTTTTCCAGCGGCCTCGATCAAGGTAACGAGTTCCCACGCCTGCATGTCGCCCGCGTGATTTTCGACGGCGATTTTTACTCCGGCGTCCATGGATTGATTGCGGCACGCCTTGCAAACTTTGACCGTGTCCGCGATTCGCGCATCGATTCCGCCATCGCTTTTCCGATCTTCACCCGAGCCGAGCACGACACGAATGACCGGCGAGCCAAGTGCCTTTGCAGCTCGAATTGCAAGGAGGAGAAGTTCCTCGGCTGTGCCCCATTTGTTTTTAAAATTCTTTGAAGTGGGGCAAATGCTCCAGGTACCCAGATGAATCTGCAATTCTTTCTCCGCTGCTTTCGCTCGTAAATTTTTTAAATACGTTTCTTCAAAATTTTCGAGCGCATCCAGATCGGTGATGAACAGCGAATCCGTTTTGAGCGAAACGGCGTAATCAATCAGTTGCGATGCGTTCCATTTCATTGCTCGCACCGAAAAGTTGTCGAGTCCCAGCTTGATCTTTCCGCCGGAAGGCGCGGCAATGCTTCTTCCGCCGAGCGCCATTGCTGCGCTGGTAACAGCTAATTTTTTTACAAATTCACGCCGAGGTATAAGTAAATTGTTCATTGAGATAATTGAGTAAGAAATTTTTGAGGATCATTAAGCAGGCGGATTTGTCGTTGTGGA
>JBKJOA010000062.1:0-3813 GCA_046593365.1 Limisphaerales bacterium | reverse complement strand
CTTTCGATTCTCGAATTAAACAACGGCACGTTTCAGGTTCTGTCCACGAACGGCAACACGCGTTTGGGCGGCGATGATTTGGATAAACGGCTGGTGGATTTTCTGGTGGAAAAAATTAAAGCGGCAGGTGGGCCGGATTTGGCGAAGCAACGTGCTGCCGACTTTCAGTCGGCAGTTCCCGGATTGCCGACTGGAAAGTCGGCAGCACATTTGTCGATGCTCTCACGCATTCGCGAAGTCGCGGAACAAACCAAGATTCGTCTGAGCACCGAAACCGAAGTTGAAATCGCGCTGCCGTTTCTCACACCTGATTTTTCCTTTAGTTACAAACTTACCCGCGCCGAACTGGATAATCTCACCCGCGACATCATCGCGAAGACACGTCCCCATTGCCTGCGCTCCATCTCCGACGCGAAGCTCAAAGCTGAAGATCTGGATCAAATCATTTTGGTTGGCGGACAAACGCGGATGCCGCTGGTGCGCCAGATGGTTTCAGAAATTTTTGGCTGCGCGGAATTTGAGGAAGAACGCGGCGGGATTCGTCTCGGCACGGATTTTCACAAAACGAGGGGGCCGCAGCTCAACACGTCGCAAAACCCTGATGAAGCGGTTGCGCTCGGCGCGGCGATTCAGGCGGAGATTCTCAGCGGCGGATTTAAAAACCTTTTGTTGCTCGATGTCACGCCGCTCTCGCTCGGCATCGAAACTTTTGGCGGCTTGATGAACGTCATCATTCCGCGCAACTCCACCATTCCCATCAAGGCGGGCGAAATGTTCACAACGGCGGTGGACAATCAGCCGAATATGTTGATCCACGTTTTGCAGGGCGAACGCGAACGCGCCAAAGACAACTGGAGCCTCGGAAGATTTACTTTGGAATTCGAACGCGCGCCCAAAGGTGTTCCGCGCGTCGGCGTGCAATTTGAAATCGACGCGAACGGAATTCTCCACGTCCTCGCCCGCGACATCAAAACCGGCAAACAAACCATCCTGCAAGTGAAGTCCGCAGTAGATGTCGATGACGCCGAGGTGCAAAAAATGGTCGAGGAGTCGGTGGAATTCGCGTTCGACGATTTGAAAGCGCGCCAATGGATTGAGGCGAAAATTCGCGCTGCGGAAACGATCACGGCCACGCGCAAGACGATGGCGGAGTTTTCCAAAGAACTTGAGCGGGATTACAAAAAGCAAATCGACGACGCGCTGGAAAACATTGAAGCCGCGCTTTCCACCGAAGAACCGAAAACCAAAACTGGCGATCCGAAGAAATTAAAAGAGGCGACGGCAGCACTCGATGAAGTGACAAAGCCGCTGGCCGATCTCGCGATGGATCGAGTGATGGAAGCGATGTTGCGGAAAAAAGGTTTGATTGAATGAGCAACGTGCTGCCGAGATTCTCTCGGCAGAAACGTTATTCTTTTTCAATGCGCTTGAAAACTTGTGGCGGTTTTCTGCCGAGAGAATCTCGGCAGCACGTTATCCATTGGTGTGAATTCGTGTTCATTCGTGGTTTCTTTCTCACGACTTGCGGCTAACTTTCTTCCTCGTGGCGAAAACAAATTACATCGAATTGGGCGAAGGGAAGCGTGCGGAACAAATTCCCATCATCTATGAAGATCGCTCGGTCATCGCCATCGACAAACCGGCGGGGTGGATGTTGGTTCCATTCACATGGCAAAAAACGACACGCAATCTTCAAGCGGCGATCACATCTTCGATTGCCGGGAAAAGTTTTTGGGCGCGCTCGCGCAACGTCAAATTTCTCCAGTTCATCCATCGCCTCGATGCGGACACGACGGGGATTTTGTTGTTCGGGAAAAGTCCAGGCTCGGTGAGAACGTTCGGCGATTTATTTGAGTCGCGGCGGATGGAAAAAATTTATCTGGCCGTGGTCGATGGAATTCCTAAAAAGCCGGAATGGAACTGCACTTTAAAACTAATTCCCAATTCAAATGAGATCGGGAAAATGCGCGTGGACGAGCGCAATGGAAAAGACGCGGAAACTTTTTTCAAAGTTCTGGAAAGCCACGAAGGAAAGACGTTGATTGAGGCGCATCCTGTCACGGGTCGGACGCATCAGATTCGTGTTCACCTTGCCCAATCAGGCTATCCGATTGTGAACGACCCGCTTTACGGCTCCGGTTTCAAGCTCCCGAAAAAAGAGCAGGCGCTAGTGCCATTTCCAATCGGGTTGCGCGCGGTGTCGCTGGCTTATGTCGATCCGTTTGACCGTCGTCGGGTTAAGATCGAAGCGCCGCGCGAAAGTTTTTTGCGTGAATTTGGATTTGAAATACGGCACGCTCGACTGTGGCAAAATTCGAAATCCTCATGAGCTTGAAACAATTTATTTCGATTGGTCTGCTGTTGGCAGGTTGCGGCCAAGGTTTTTCACAAACTCCGGTCTGGACGCAAATGCCCGGCTCGCCGAGCGGCACGACGCGGCATGACGATATTTACATGCTTGATGCGACGAACGGTTGGACGGCACGTGGGCGGGCCGGCATTTTCAAGACAACCGATGGTGGCAACACCTGGGTCCAAAAAACCAACGGGGTCAGTTCGACCACGCATTTCCGTTGTATCGGTTTTGCCACAACCTTGCGCGGCTGGGCAGGAAATTTGGGAACGGGTTCCTATGACACCATCATTACAGACACAAATGTCCTCTATGAAACATTTGACGGGGGGTGAGACATGGACGAATCGCCCGGGCTTTGGTGAGGTCGGAATGAAAGGGTTGTGTTCGCTTTCCGTCCTGGATTCGCAAACTATTTACGGTGTCGGGCGCGTGCGCGGACCAGCTCATTTCATCAAGAGCACCGACGCAGGAACCAATTGGACGGTGGTTGATATGGGGACAAATGGACTGGGTGTGATGGGCGGAATAATGGATGTTTATTTCAAAGACAAAACGAACGGTTTCGTCGTCGGGATGAATACAAATACCTTCGGGACCAATTGCACTTCCACTTACTACGGACGCATCGCGCGAACTACAAATGGCGGTGCAAGCTGGTTTCCAGTCGCAACAACCACAATTCCCTGCTGTTATTTTTGGAAAATGTCATGGCCTTCGCCCGAGGTTGGCTACGTCTCGTTGCAACAAAATGTCACGTCCAATACGAATCTGAATAACACATTGATTTTTTACAAAACCACGGATGGTGGCGCAACGTGGAATTCAAACGGAGTTCCTTATACGGCAATCGCCCCGGCAATTGTCACCAGCTCAGACGGATTTTATTGGCAAGGCGTCGGCTTTATCAGCACCAACGAAGGTTGGGCCGGCGGCTCGGCTCTCGCTTCGCCCAATAATTTTTTACACACGATCGACGGCGGCGCGAGTTGGACTCCAGTTGGCTATACTAGCACTCTGAGCATAAATCGTTTTCGTATTTTAAGTCCAACGCTGGCTTATGCCTCCGGCCAGAAGCTACATATTTTTCGCGTTGCGCTGGCGATCACGGCACAACCACAAAGTCAGACGAATCTTGCTGGCTCAACCGTCATATTTAACGCGACGGGCCAGGGCACGGCGCCCATCACATTCCAGTGGCGATTCAATGGCGCGAACATTTCAGGGGCGATCACGAATTCGTATTCCATTACGAATGTTCAGGCAACCCATGTCGGGAGTTACGATTTAATTGTCAGCGATTACAGCGGTTCGGTAACAAGCTCGGTTGCAACATTGAGCGTGAGCGGTTCGCCAGTCATCACGATGCAGCCGCAAAGCCTGACGATTGGCGTAGGTTCAAACGCAACCTTCTCAGTGATCGCCACCGGCGTGGCCCCGCTCAGCTATCAGTGGAGGTT
>JBKJOA010000025.1:0-2921 GCA_046593365.1 Limisphaerales bacterium | reverse complement strand
GAACGACATTCCCGCGCCCGCCGATTACGACGGCGACGGACGCACGGATGATTTTGGCAAGTTATACTGGCTCATTTCGGCAGCCTGATTTGGCTCACCTGCAAAAACGGCACTCCCATTCGGCTCACCTGTTCGATTTACCAATCTAGGATTTCCGCGCCTTTTTACTACTCACGGTTCGCTTGAACCGATAGCTTTCCGTTCCCGTTTCGATGATATGCGCCCGATCCGTTACGCGGTCGAGCAGTGCCTTGCACAGACGCGCATTCGGGAAGACCTGCGTCCATTCGGAGAACGGCAGATTCGTCGTCAGAATGATCGTCGCTCTTTCGGCACGTTCCGCGATCACCTGAAAAAGCAGTTCGGCTCCGACCTGCGCGAACGGCACATAACCGACTTCATCCAGCACGATTAAGTCATAGCGCGACCATCTGCCGAGTGTTCGTCCTAAGAGATTATGGTGCTGGGCTTCGACCAGTTCGTTGACCAATCCGGCGGCGGTCGTGAAACGAACTCTTTTCTTTTGCTGACACGCCGCTACGCAGAGTCCGGTTGCCAGATGAGTCTTGCCCGTTCCCGAATCGCCGATCAGAATAACGGGTTCGGCGCGTTCGAGATAACCGCCTTCCGCCAAAGTGTGCAGCAGTGTCGGTGAAAGCTGCGGCGCGGCGGCAAAGTCGAACTCGTCCAAGGTCTTGAAACGCGGCAATCGCGCCTCTTTGATTCTTCTCTCAATCGTCCCGCGTTCACGTTCCTCGACTTCCGCCTGTAATAATGCCGCCAGAAAACTGACGGGCGTTTGATGGGTGCGGACGGCTTCGTCGGCGAGTCGGGCGAAGGCTGCGCCGACGGTCGGCATTCGCAAAGTCCGGCAGTGTTCTTCGACCATTTGCGCGTCCAATGCCGAATGATGATGCGGCAAAGTTCCATTGGTGACAATTGTCGTTTCGTTCATCGCGCCACCTCCGCCGAAGAGTTGGCGACGGTTCGCTGAGACAGCAATCCGTCATAGTCGGCAACCTCCGGCATTGGTCGGTAAAAGTGCCGACTCAAAGAAGGCGAGAGCCGTTCCGTTTCCGCTCCGGGCAATGCCGCACGGTCGGCAAAGCGTTCGAGTTCCGCCTGTTTGAGCAAATGAAGAACTGCTTCGGCTTCCGCCGTCCCTAACTCCAAGGCTCGTTCAATCGCCTGCCGCAGTTGCTCGTAGCCGATCCGTTGTCCTTCCCGGAGCAGTTCGATCATCAGGCGTGTTCCCTTCGAGTTGCCGTGCCGCGATTGGAGTTGTTCCCAAAGCCGGTCAAACTTCGTCGTCCAGCGACCTTCCGTGCGCCATTGGTGCAATGGCTTGCAGCCGGAAAAAGCTCCCGGTTTGCGTTCCAGCACATCCAGATAATGCTCCAGATTATAGACTTCCTGCCGTTTCAAAAACGACCGCTCGTGAACGGCGACCGCTTTGCCCGCCGCCCAGACTTCGACCTTGGTCGGCAGCAGTCTGACGCGCACTCGTGTCAACGGGCGCAATGGTGTTGAATACAGGTTCGTCTTGACCCGGATGCAGCCTTTGGCATCAACCAGCGGAAAACATTCTTCCGCTAAATCGAATGAGTTCGACGGCTTCGGCAGTAAGGCGGCGCGTTCAAAGACCAATCCGGCGGCAACCGAAAGCGCACGCCCTTCAATGAATCGCCGCTCATCGGCGCGGCATTCTTCGAGCAGCCAGACGTTCAACTCATCAAGCGAGGCGAACTGCGGCACCGGCACCAGATGATTGCGCCGGAAGCGTCCGACTTCGCCTTCGACTCCGCCCTTCTCGTGTCCCGAATACGGATTGCAGAAACTCCCTTCATAGCCGTAATGCGACCGGAAGGCGATAAAGCGGGTCGTTTCTTCACGATGCGAACCGCGCAGAACCCGTTTGACCGCCGCCTTCAAATTGTCATAACGAAGCCGCTTGAAAACTCCGCCGAAATGCTTGAAGGCTTGTTCGTGCGCTTCGAGAAACGCGCTCTGGGTCGCTCTTCGATACGCCCGGTGAAACGCCGCTCCCGAGGCTGATGCCCGCAAGCAAAAGAACTGGAGAACCTGTCGCTCGCCGGCAAGTTCGACTGTCGCTTCATACCAGTCAACTTGGGCTTCCGCGCCGTATTCGTAATGCTGCGGGATAAAGACTTCCCGCTTTGCCAAGCCGATTGCCGCGCGAATCTCTTCGACATACTGGCGAACGCTGCGTTCGGAAACTTCCGCTTCCGGCAGCTCGGTCTGCATTCGGCTGAAAATCCGGTGCGCCGTATGTCTTTGTTTTCGCGGTGCGCGTTCATCATCGCGCAGAATCCGTTCGATAAAACCTTTCACCAAATCGAACTTCGTGCGCTTCCGGTCGGGCTTCTTGCGTTTGGGCGGCAAAGCGCATTCAATCGCCTGCCGCACTGTCCGGCGATGAACACCGAACTTCTGCGCCGTCCCGCTAATGGTTCCGCTGCCGTGTTCATATTCACGGCGAATCTGTTCAAATAACTCCACTCTGCATCTCCTCTGCATCAGCTTTATCCTCCATTGAAATCGTGTACAATAGAGTAACTGATTGTTTGACTCTCAAGTGAGCCAAATCAGAGTGCCGAACTGTCCCCAATCAAAATACCAAACTCATACGTCTGCCAAATTGACGTAAAGCAGAGTAATGAAGCCATTTTCTATAGAGATAAACATTTATTTGTGCGTTACGGAAGCAAAACGCAAAAGATAGAAGGAGCGGTTGCAATGAGCAAATGGGCGGAGGAACGCAAAATGAAATTCAAAACCTAAATGTGAGAAACAGAATGGACTTCCACATCGGCGGCTACCAAGTCTGCCACAAATGGCTCAAAGACCGAAAGACGCGAACACTTTCACAAGAAGACATCAACCACTACGGCAAAATCACC
>JBKJOA010000365.1:0-3058 GCA_046593365.1 Limisphaerales bacterium | reverse complement strand
CCGCGAACAAGTTGAAGCCTATTTGCTGAAAACCAAACGCAGCGCGGAAAGTTTGCTCAATGCTTTTATTGAAACGGATGACACCAATTTTCTCGCCGAAGCGGTGCAAAAATATCCCGACAACTCGATTGTGCAGTGGACGATGCTGAATCACGCTTCGCCAGAAGAACGTTCGCAATGGTTGGAAAAGCTCAAGGTGTCTTCGCCTGACAACGCTTTACCTAATTACCTTTCCGCGTTGGATAAATTAAAATCTGGGAATACGGAACAAGCTCTGGCGGAAATAGATTCGGCTAGTAAAAAGAAAGTCAACAGTTACGAACAAGAACGAGGACAGAGCCGCGAAGAAATGTATCTTTTGCTCGGATATTCTCCACTCGAAGCCAGGGAAAATCGCGATGACGGGGCAGGTCTTCCCGATCTGGCTAAAATGAAACAACTCTCACAGCAAATTAGCGAGATCCAGCAGAAATACAAAGCAGCCGGTGATAATAATTCCAACCAACAACTCGCGGCCTTAGGTGTTGAAATCGGCCGCAAATATTCTGATCCCAACACTCCTTATCTCAATAACGATTTAGTTGGTCGCTCAATAGAAACTATTGCTCTTAGGAATTTGGACGCTGGAACTTATTACGAATTTTTAGGACAAACAGCAGGCGAACGCCTTCAGGAAATGACGGATCAAAGACAGGAAGTGAAGGATTTGGCACTAAAGTTCCCGCAAAACTATTCAGCATTGTCTGACGCCGAAAAGATGATCTACATCAACCGTCGAATGCTCTACGGCGAGTTGAATGCCATGCGCTGGCTAAAAAGTTATCAAGGCGAAACGAAATGAAAAAATTTTCCCACATCAATTCGCACGGAGAAGCCAGCATGGTGGATGTTTCGCACAAACCCGTCTCTCAACGGGAAGCGGTGGCGCGCGGCGAAATCCGTTTGCAAAAATCCACGGTCGCGCTGATTCAAAAGAATAAAATTGCCAAAGGAAATGTTCTGGCCACGGCGCGCATCGCCGGAATTCTAGCTGCAAAGAAAACTGGCGATTTGATCCCGCTCTGCCATCCGCTGCCCATCACGCATTGCGAAGTGAATTTTGAAATCCCGAAAAGCGCAGATCGCATCGTCATCACGGCATCAGCAAAAATTGCCGCGCAAACCGGTATTGAAATGGAAGCACTGACGGCGGTGAGCATTGCGGCTCTGACTATTTACGATATGTGCAAAGCCGTGGATAAAACGATGCGAATCACAGAAGTGAAATTGATTTCGAAAACAAAATACAAGGGGCTGTTCTAGATAACGCAAAAATGTGTTATCAAAACCGACATGAAAGACGAATGGTGCCGGATTCCATCGTCTATGGCGATTGGTTGCCCCGCTCTAATGCATGGGCTGTTTCCGGCTTCCGAACTTTACGGATCGAATCATTCCAAGCTCTTTGCGGACGATAAAAATCCCATTCACGGCATCGAGAATTTTTGGAAACAGGCCAAACGTCCCCTGCGTAAATTTAACGGTGTTACCAAAGCCCCTTTTTTCCTATTCTTGAAGGAAGGCGAGTGGCGGTTTAACAACCCAAGCCCAAAAACGCAATTGAAGCAGTTAAATCAATGGGTTAATCAGTTTCTAACCTGGTTATAGAGGACAGCCCCAAATGTAAGGCATGCTTTTGCGATGATATGAACACCAAAGATTTTCTCCGACTTGGCGTGCCGCTGGGTGAAGCCACGCGGCGCGCGACAGATTTTATTTCCAAATTCATCCTTGGCGGTGGCGACAAGTCGCGGTTGCACGAGGAAGTCACGGCCATTGTCGCCAATCCGTCGTTGTTCATGGACGATGCGTTGCGAGGCGAGTTTGCCAAGGCGTTGCTCAACGCGCCGCCACCGCCGCGCGCCGAGCCGGTGAAGTATCGGCAGTGGGGCGAAGGTCTCGAACACGACGCGGTGATGCAGATGGAGAAGGCTTGTTTGCTGCCGATCTCGGTGGCGGGTGCGCTCATGCCGGATGCGCATATCGGTTACGGCTTGCCCATCGGGGGAGTCCTGGCGACAGAGAATGCGGTCATTCCATACGCGGTGGGAGTGGACATTGCGTGCCGCATGAAAATGACGGTGCTCGATTTGTCGTTGCGCGATCTCGAACACAAACGGGATCGGTTGACCCGCGCCATCGAGGCGGAGACACGTTTCGGCATCGGCGCGAATTTCAAGCAACGCCGCGCACATGATGTGCTGGACGCGGATTGGTCGGTCAGTCCGGTCACGAAACAAAACAAGGATCGCGCGTGGTCGCAACTCGGCACGAGCGGCAGCGGGAATCATTTCGTCGAATTCGGCCTGTTCACGGCGCAGGAAAAAATTCTAGGACTGGAACCGGGAACTTACGTCGCGCTGCTCACGCACAGCGGCAGTCGCGGCACGGGCGCCGCAGTGTGCGATTACTACAGCAAAATTGCGTTCAGCCAGTTCCCGGATTTGCCAAGTGAATTGAAACGACTGGCGTGGCTTTCGCTCGACTCGGAGGAAGGCCGGGAATATTGGGCCGCGATGGAATTAATGGGCCAATACGCTGCGGCGAATCACGCCTGCATTCATAAACACATGGCGGAAAATCTCGGCGCGCAAGTGCTACTGGATCTGGAGAATCATCACAACTTCGCTTGGAAAGAGAAACACTTCATTGACGGCGTGGAGCGAGAAGTCGTGGTGCATCGCAAAGGCGCGACTCCAGCGGGCTCTGGTGTGTTGGGAATTATCCCCGGCTCAATGGCGACACCCGGGTTTGTTGTTCGCGGAAAAGGAAATGCGGAGTCGCTCAATTCCGCTTCACACGGAGCGGGCCGCGTGATGAGCCGCACGCGCGCCTCGCAGACATTTAATTGGAAAGACGTAAACCGCTTCCTCCGCGAACGAGGCGTGACGCTTATTTCCGCTGGCCTCGATGAAGTGCCGATGGTTTACAAAGACATTCATCAAGTCATGGCAGCACAAAACGATTTAGTGGAAACGATCGGACAATTCGATCCGAAGCTGGTGAAGATGGCTCCGCA